>JAJPZD010000106.1:0-11542 GCA_021204605.1 Prevotella sp. | reverse complement strand
ACGACCTCCAGAAAACTAACACCACTATCGGTGCCTTCAACGTTGAGGGTAACGACGATGTAGGAGGAGAGATCCTCAAGGCTAAGGAGGAAATCGCACAGCCAGAACCTCCTAAAGAGGAAGAAACTAAGGTCTTCGATGTCGTTGAGGAAATGCCTTCCTTCCCTGGCGGACAAGGGGCTCTAATGGAATATCTCCAGAAGAACATCAAGTACCCAGTTGTCGCTGCCGAGAACGGCATTGAGGGACGCGTTATCGTAAGATTCGTCGTCAGCAAGGACGGCTCCATCTCAAACGTTACCGTCGTACGTAGTGTCGACTCCGCACTCGACAAGGAGGCTATCCGCGTTGTTGAGAGCATGCCGAAATGGATACCAGGTAAACAGAATGGAGCCTCAGTGAACGTAAACTTCACGCTCCCTGTTACTTTCAAATTACAGTAATATGAAAAATTCTCTATTCTACACTTTCGTAGGATTGACACTGTTCGCAGGCATGGCGGCTTGCTCCGACCAGCCTAAGAACGAAAGAACAGACACTTTTTCGTCAGGAGCGATTTCTTTCGCTTCTGACGAAAGTTTTAGTCCTATTATTGATGAGCAAATACAAGTTTTTGAACACGACTATCCCAACGCTAAGGTTACTCCTATCTACACCAATGAGCTTGATGGCGTCAACATGCTCATGAAAGACAGCATTCGCCTCGTCATCACCTCAAGACAATTTACGCAGGATGAGCTAAAATTCCTCCGAGACAAGACTTATCGACCCGTCTCTATTCCTTTCGCTTACGATGGCTTGTCTCTTATCATCAACCGCGCCAACACCGACTCTTGCATCTCTCTGAAAAACATTAAAAGAGTGCTGAGAGGTGAGGCAACTTCTTGGAGCGACATCGTTCCTGACTCAAAACGTGGAGACATTCTCGTAGTCTTTGACAACAAACAGTCTAGCACTGTTCACTATTGTGTTGATTCTCTACTTGACGGTAAACCTATCGACAGCCCTAACATCATGGCCGCCAAAACCAGCAAAGAGGTCATTGATTATGTTGAGCAAACACCTAATGCCATCGGCATTATCGGCTCCAACTGGCTCAATGACAACAGAGACACCACTAACACCACTTTTAAGAAGAATATCACCGTAATGTCCGTAAGTGTTTTTGACAATGCTACTCCTATGAACAGTTGGAAACCTTACCAGGCATACTTATACGACGGACGCTATCCGCTTGTAAGAACACTATACGCACTGCTCAACGACCCACGCAACGGACTGCCCTGGGGCTTCGCACACTTCCTGGAATGTCCAAAAGGACAACTCATAATTTTCAAATCTGGATTGCTCCCAGCTAACGCACAGGTATCCATCAGACCTGTAATAGTCGGGAATGAATAAAAACGCATTTGATAATTAGTTTATAATAATGACAATAAATTGACAATTATATTGTTCTAAGATATAATAATGTAGATAATTAAATTTATTTCGGTTATGAAAACAATTAAATATTTATTCGTAGGAGCGTTGATGGCATTATTCTGCGCTCCAGTTATGGCGCAAGATGCTAAATCTGATCTCGAAGCCATTACAAAGGTGATCAACGACAACAAAAACAACCCTAAAGCTGCCGATGATCAAGTCAAGGAGTTCGTTAAGGTTTACAAGAAAGACGCTAATGCACTCGCAGGACTCGGAAGAGCTTACCTCAACGTTAAAGACACTATCGATGCCCAGAAATACGCCGAGCAGGCTATGTCTAAAGACAAACACTGCGGCGAGGCTTATATACTTCTTGGCGACATTGAGGCTGTAAAAAACGAAGGTGGTAACGCTGCACAGTGGTACAACCAGGCTACTGTCATGGACCCGCAAAATCCACAGGGCTACATCAAGTATGCACACGTCTATGCTAAACGTAACCCTGACCTCTCCGTTCAGAAACTTGAGGAGCTTCGTAAGGTTGACCCAAGCTATCCCGTTGACTCCGAAGCAGGACACTTCTTCTATCGCGCTGATAAGTACGACAAAGCTCTGGAGTATTTCGGAAAGGCTAATCTTAACGACCTTGAAGACGCACGCCTCGTGGAATTTGCTCTTTCCGCTTATTTCAAGGGTGATTCTCAAAAGAGCCTTGAGGTAACGGAGTATGGTACTAAGAAATTCCCTCGCTACGCTGGTCTGAACCGTCTTAACTTCTACAACTATACTGACCTTAAACAGTATGACCAGGCTTTGGTCGCTGCCGATGCCCTGTTCAACAACTCCGACAGTGCTAAGTTCACTGCACGTGACTACCAGTACTACGGCTATGCCTACATCGGTGCCGAGCAGTACGACAACGCTATCGAGCAGTTCACCAAGGCTCTCGATATGAATCCTGACCTCAACGACGTAAGAAAGCAATTGTCTGACGCTTATATAGCAAAGGAGGACTATGTTAACGGACTTGCCCTCTATGATGAATATCTTTCAAACGTGGAGAAGCCTTCCGTTTCTGATATCGACGGCCTTGCTAAACTCTATGCCGACCAGGCTGCTAACACAGAGGGAGAAGAAAAAATTGCCGCCCTCAAGAACGCTGACCGCGTTTACGGCGACCTCGGCGAGAAATATCCTAACAACCTCATGTATGCAAGCAGAATGCGTGCCCGCCTCAACTCTCAACTCGACCCCGAGACAACAGAAGGACTGGCTAAACCATACTATGAGAAATACGCTGAACTTCTCCTCACTGAAAGCCCGGATAATCCTCAGCTCCTCATAGAACCATATTCTTACCTCGCTTACTACTATCTGCAGCAGGGCGACAACGAGAATTCTATCTCTTACTGGAAAAAGATTTTGGAAATCGACCCGGAAAACGCAACCGCAAATCAGGCTATGGAAGCCCTACAATAATATTCATCAAAAGTATTTAGCAAACAATAATGAATAAAACAACAGAGGTCTGAAAACTTAAATGTTTTCAGACCTCTGTTTACTCATTGCCTTCGTTTCTTGAAATACGATCATATGACAATAGCTTTTATGTTGCTCTGTACTTAGTAACCAAAAATGTCCTCTGTGGTGAGCTGCCTCACTGGAGCTATTTCCTTCAAACTTTCCATGTCTATGTCGTTAATGTCTCCTAGTATGATGTAGCGATAGGGCTTTGTAGCTATGTTCTCCTTCTCGAAACTTATAATGTCTGAAAGGGTGAGGGATGGTAGAGCGTTATACACCTTTTCCCTGATGTCATAGTCGATACCGAGGTTCAGTACATTGAGATAAGAACGGATGATGTTGAATTTCGTTGAACGCTGAGTCTCAATACTTTTTTTCAATGACTGTTTAGCCAAATCGAAAGATTTGTCAGAGAGAGGCATCTCGTTCAAGAGGCTGTTGAACGTGTTGATGCAATCCATCATCTTGTCGTTCTGCGAAACAATGTATGTCATCATGTATTCAGGAACATCCTTGTAGGCAGGTGTAGCATACCATGCAGCAGCACTGTAAGCCAATCCACGAGTCTCGCGGAGTTCCTGGAACACAAGCGCGTTCATGCCTTCACCGAAATACTCGTTGAAAAGCTGGATAACAGCCTGTTTCTCAGGGTTCCAACTGCTATCCTCGTTGTGATACTGCACCATATAAATGTTTTTAGCCTCGTAAGGAGCGATGATAATCTCATTCTCAGGAGAAGTCTGCAAGGTGTATTTCTTGGAAACCGGGTCTGGTGAGTATTGTGCTGGAGTGGAATGTTCCTTATCGACCGTGACGATAAGGTCATTGAGCGAGGTAGGACCGTAATAGAGCAGGGAATGGTTGTATTTTTTCAGGCCTTTAATCAAGTCAACGAGCATCTGCGGATCCATGTTCTGAAGTTCTTCCGTAGAAGGTTTGTTGAGGGTGTGGCTATACGTACCATACATACCATATTGCCTTAGAGCGTGGAAGTTGGCGCTCTGGTCGAGTTTGTCGTCCTTTCTTGCTTTGTCAACTAATTCAACATAACTGTTGTAGCCATCCACGTCAACTATAGCATTGTCAAGCACATTCTCCATAAGACTAAGAGCCTGCGGCATATTCTCATCAAGACCCTTGAGATTGATGTAAATATTCTTTTCGCTCACTTCAATGTTGAAATCACAGGCAAGTTTGTAGAACTGTGTTTTCAGTTGCTCTGCAGACAATTCGGCGGTGCCGAGATATGAGAAATATTCCGCAGCGTATGGCAGCCACTTGTTGGCTTCCTCACCGAAGTTGAACCTGAAACTCATCTCAAAGCGACCGTTCTCTGTGTTTGGCACATAAAGGACAGACAGCCCGTTTTTAGTAGTGCCTTTCACGAGATCCTTGTCAAAATCCAAAAATTTAGGCTGGATTGGCTCAACTTCGGAATTGACAATATTCTTAACAAACTCGCTCTGCTCATCACGGTTGGCTGGTATTGGCGTGATATGAGGTTTGTCGATTTTCTTTTGAGTAGTATCGTTTCCAATTATTTTGTACACTGCCACATAGTTGTCACCGAAATGACTGTTGGCAAAGTCTATTATATCCTGCTTGGAAATCTTTGAAAGGCGGTCAAGACGATTGACCACATCTCCCCAATCCTTGCCGTTGATAAAAGCATCAACAAACAACTGTGCACGACTCCAGTTGTTTTCGAGCGACTTATAGTAATCTAATTTCATATTGTTGAGGATAGACGGCAGCATATCATCAGAGAAATCCCCTGACTTCAACTTCTCAACCTCGCCCAATAACAAATCTCTCACCTCATCGAGCGACTGCCCTTCCTTAGGAGTGCCGTCAAGGATGAAGCCAGAATATTCAGCCAACTCGCCTATGAAACATGATGCGTCAAGCACTTTCATATTCTGTTTAAGGTCGAGATCGAGCATTCCTGCCTTGCCGTTGGAGAGGATGTGGTCAATGAGACTGAGTGTGTCTGCCTGCAACGAAGCAGCACCATCGAATTTCCAAGCCACGTAAATATTCTCACTCTCCTGTCCAATAACGGTGGTATCTACATGAGCCGTGAGATCAGGCACAGGGGCATAGTAAGGATAGGAAAGGTCGTTGTTAGGTTGCCAAGAGCCGAAATACTTATCGATTGTGGCAATTACATCATCGGGGTTGAAATCGCCCGACATACAAATAGCAATGTTATTAGGACAATAATAGCGGTTGAAATAATTCTTTATGTTGACTATCGAAGGATTCTTTAGGTGTTCCTGAGTACCAAGAGTAGTCTGGGTGCCATAAGGATGATTAGGAAATGCTTTCGCAAACATGGCATTCCACATCTTATCTCCATCGTCAGCAAGACTGATATTGTACTCCTCATATACAGCCTCAAGCTCGGTATGGAAACCCCTGATAACCATATTCATGAAGCGGTCCGCCTGGATTTTAGCCCAATTGTCAACCTCATTTGAGGGTATGTCCTCAACATACACAGTCTCGTCATACCATGTATAGGCATTTGATCCGGAAGATCCGATAGATGCCATAAGTTTGTCATACTCATTGGGAATATTGTATTTGGCCGCTATCTGTGATATACTGTCAATCGCATTATAGTATGCCTTGCGCTCATCTGGGTCTGTAAGGGCTCTGTAAACCTCGAAACGATTCTGAATAGAGTCAAGAAGCGAAGATTCTCCTGCCGCATCTGTTGTGCCGAATTGTTTCGTGCCCTTGAACATCAGGTGCTCAAGATAGTGTGCCAGCCCGGTAGTCTCTGCAGGGTCGTTGCGACTACCCGTCTTTACGGCGATGAATGTCTGAATACGAGGCTTCTCCTCGTTTACAGACAGATATACCTTGAGACCGTTGTCAAGTGTGTAAACACGAGTCTTGCTCATGTCGTTTTCCACTGAAGCATACTTGTATTCCTTAGCAGACGCATTGCAGCAAGCGGCAAAATAAAAAATAATAAATAAAAGATAATGCCTTCCAGCAAAATAAGAAATAATAGATAAGAAATAAGATTTCATGTTTATTAAAATTAAAAGTAAAAATTCATTGCTATTTGAGGATTTATCTGTCTGATTCCAACTGAGAGATGAAATTATCAAGAACTCCTTTCTCCACATCACCCATTTCATATTCCTTTTCTGCATCCTTGCGGATCTCATTTAGCCACTCTTTGTGAGCAATCTCTCCCTTTTCAACGAGATTATCAATATCACTTTCTGAAAGACGCTCTATGCCATAGATTGTTTTTATAAGGTCGCATGTGTATGCCCATAGGTAATTTGAGTAATTGTCGCTACCCTCTTTCAGACGTCTGATAAGGAAAGCGACACTGTCGGTAAAACCATTTTTCACACCACTGACTATGTTCTCCTCGACAACCAAAGGGAGAAGCAGCCCTAAGAGATCATGCCAAATGCCAGCACCGGTCGTTCCGCACAACTCATCTGCTTTATGAGTCTTGAGAACTTTTCCGATAAACATATCTATAGCCATGGAATAGAGGCTAATGCCCCTGAGCAGAGAATTGCTACTAATTTTGCAGCCTTTGTAATTATAAAACCCTTTATTCTCACTAATTTTATCTCTTAAATTCTCAAGAATTTCCTTCCCTTGTTTTATTTCATTGATAGTGAATGGATTGAGCCAATTATAATTTATCAGACTTTTCTTGCTGCATAGCAAACGTACATCACGACGCTGCCATTTGGAAACATCTCGGTATAGACCCACAGAAATGATATTCCTGCAAGGGACAATATACGTGTTCCTGCCATCTCCAATGACGTAGGAGAAAGGCAGACTGCTCGTATCTGGATTGGTGGTAATCTTGCCAAGACAGACAGAAAACGAACCGATAGTTGCTGGAAAGAGGACATGCGAACCGCTTGCTGTCTTAGAACCACGCTCAAGGATGCCGTAATGAATAGGGCCCATTTTATAGGCGTGGTTGCTGTAATTCGTTGCCGAACCAGCGTTGTAGAACGAGTACATACCGCCGATTAGAAGCGTGCTTTTATGGTGGCTTATACTGAATGGCCCGCAGAGTGAGGCGCATGCCTCACCGTTGCCCATAAAAGTATTGGCAAAAAACAAACTGTTCTCTGCCGTGAAACCATTGGTTATCTGTGAGGACTCTCCGACATAGCAGTTATACAACTTTGCACCGTTGAGTACTGCGGAGCCGTCTGCAATTATTGTGTTCTCGCATATCACGCCAGAACCGATGTAAACAGAATCTTCAAGGCCTGAGTACAGCGTGCAATCACTGAGACGGCAAGAGCCATTAATCTCGCAGTTGTCACTGACATTCGTGTTGGTCATTTCCATGACATTCACTATTTTCACGTTGTCGCCAATGGTCGAGCGTTCTGGAATCCGCCTGTCGATATCCTCACGTATCATCTTTTTTAAGGCATAGACAAATTCCCTGTCATTGTAATGGGCAACCATAAGTGCCGCAATATTGCTTGTCAGTCCGCAATATAATAGGACATTGCCCGACCCAGCCTCGTTGAGCACAGGAATCATATTCCCCTCTCCGTAGGTCGCTCCGTCTGTCGTCTGCATAACACAGACGTTAATAATGCAGCACTCTTCACCTATAGTATAGTTGCTGATGAAATTAGGGATGTTCTCAATAAGACAATTGTCCCCAATAGATACATTATTGAGTGTGGCGTTGCGTATTCCTGAATGTTTAAGAAAACCGTTGGATAACTCTATGTTTTTCTCGAACAATCCTAAAAAAACATCGCCATAGAAATTTACATTTCTAATGTACAAAGGCGAGAAATCCTCCGACACATAGACGCTCGTCCAATCCTGGGCGATACAACCGTTGTCCTCAAGTATTCGTATTTCATCTTCGGTAAGTATTCTATGTACTTCCATGGTAATTGCTAAGTGTTGTTCAAAGGGTATTCACTAAGGTAGAGAAAATTGTTGTAGGGATATTTCTGAACATGCAGTTCACAAACTCGTTTATAGAGCTCTGTTTTCAGCTCCTCTATATTGGTCTTTTCCTTGGCGGAAATGAATATGCAACTGTCATTCAGTTTTGCCATCCACGTTTTTTTCAGATCTTCTAAAGTGATGTTCTCCTTGGTTGGCTGCGTTAGGTCATCTGGCTCTTTCTCAATCCATGTGTAAGCATCTACCTTGTTGAAGACAATCATCGATGGCTTGTCGGCACAACCGAGATCCTTAATGGTGTTCTCAACCACACTAATCTGTTCCTCAAAGTCTGAATGGGAAATGTCAACAACGTGCAGCAGCAAATCTGCCTCACGCACCTCATCGAGAGTACTCTTGAACGAGTCAACAAGATGTGTGGGGAGCTTGCGTATAAAACCTACTGTGTCTGACAACAGAAACGCCAAGTTGTCTATCACCACCTTGCGCACGGTCGTGTCGAGCGTCGCAAAGAGCTTGTTTTCCGCAAAAACCTCACTTTTTGCCAACAGATTCATTATAGTTGACTTGCCGACATTGGTATAGCCCACAAGGGCGACACGAATCATCTGACCACGGTTCTTGCGCTGCGTCACTTTCTGCTTATCTATCTCAGCAAGACGTTGTTTCAGCAAAGACACTCGCTGAAGAATGATACGGCGGTCCAACTCAAGTTGCGTCTCGCCTGGCCCACGCAAGCCCACAGATCCCTTTCCTCCACCGGAACCGCTTCCGCCTCCTTGACGTTCAAGATGGGTCCAGAGACGCTGCAGGCGGGGAAGCATGTACTGGTACTGCGCAAGTTCCACCTGGGTCTTCGCACTTGCAGTCTGGGCACGCATAGCGAAAATGTCGAGTATAAGCGAAGTCCTGTCGAGAATCTTCACATTCAGCTCGCCTTCAATATTGCGTATCTGCTTTGCGGAAAGCTCGTCATCGAAAATCACCATTCCGACCTCCCTTTCGGCATCCTCCTCGTTCTTGATATACTGCTTGATTTCCTCCAATTTCCCCTTTCCCACATACGTGGCTGTGTTAGGCCCGGCAACTTTCTGCGTGAAACGCTTTACAGTAACCGCACCGGCTGTGTCTGCAAGAAACTCAAGCTCATCAAGATATTCCTTAGTTTTCTCCTCGTCTTGCTCCTTAGTGATGAGTGCCACCAGAATCGCTGTCTCTGCCTTGGCCTCGGATATGACAAATTCTTTCATCAGAGAATTAAGGTATAGTCAGACTTTTTCATTAGTCTTTATACCGTTTTTATCTATTTTTTTGCAAAAATAAAACAGTTTTCGTAAATGCCAAAAAATAGGAATGAATTTTTTTGATGACATTCAACAGCAGTCATTCCACCGTTTCAAAATAAACTTGATATATCAAGCTTCGCAAGTTAAAAAAATTGAAAAAGGCACAGAAATTTCACTAATTCGCAGAAAAATTTTGCACACCCTCATTTTATAAAATTTCAATTTTATTGCTATTATCTGTATAAATTCCCAACAATTACTTCCTTGACAGCCATTCTTTCACATTGCGAGAGGCGCAAATCCAGCCATACTCTTTATTTTGTTGATATTTAGGGCATATCCTGTTCCAATTGTAATGTTTTTGGTGAACTTATTTTGTTTTCAAAAGTCTTCTGATTTTCAGAACCTGATTTTTATTTACATAATTATTCCTTATTTTCATTTTATATATTCATAACATCCAATATCTGGTTCCCCGTCTCTTTCCTTTCCGTCGCGATCATAGTCAATCATGTAATCCACATTTGCCTTACCAATAGCGGTAGAGAGTGAATCAAGGTGGAAGTCATAGCGTTGGTTGTTAATATCCACAAGACGAAAATGCTGCTCTCCGTTTATTGAATCCTCGGCAGTCTCCCAAATAACACCCGTGATATTCACTGAGTCCTCAACCTCTGGCGTGCGCAATATTGAGTTGATAAAGCGGAAAGTATAATACGTGGTGCTATCAACAGCATCGCCCATAATCATATCATCACCATAGCCAGTAACAATAGTGTTGATACAGTCCATCTGGTAGAGAGGCCATATCGACTCATCCTTGTAGTTGGCATATCTCAACGCCACACCGCGATTGGAGTCAAAGGGGTAGAACTGTGCCAAAGTGCAGTGCTGAAGCATTGCTCCGCCTCCATAGATTGCCACACAGTCGTCAAGAGTATTGGTGATCTGGCAATTCTTTATATCCACCACGCAATTCTCTGACTTCACGCCATATCCCTGACAGTTGTGCACTGTACTGTTGTAGAGCGACAATTTCAGCTTTGAGACATCGGATGAGTCGCACACTATGCCATCGAAAGTTCCATGTATGTCTGTATATGTAATTGTGTTCTCGTAAGATGATGTATGAAACCTGATACCACCCCATTGTCCGCTCACATAGTCGTATGGCAGATAGTCGAACATATTGTCAAGCCTGTCGCCACGAAGAATGACATTGTTGCCAGCCTCACCCTCTGTAACGAGTTTGCCATACACATCAATGCCCGCATCTCCATGAAAATACAGTGTAGTCCCCGCACCGATGCGGAGCGTCTTGGCACTGTCAACCGTTATCCCGCCATAAATCACAACAGGTTTGTCAGGGCTGTCTATCAGTGTGTCGTTCTTTATCTTAAGATTGCTCAGCAGTGTGGCATCCCAAGTATAGGCACGCAGGTTTACCCTCTGCTCTGCCCCACTCTCAAGCGAAAACACAAGGTCATCCTGCAGCAGTTGCGGACCGTCAACGCCATTCACAGGGGATGTCAGTTCCACGAACACTAAAATACTGTCTTTATTGCGTATCTCCACGTTAGACACCTGATAGCCGGCAACAGGACTTAGGTACTCACCATCGACATTGACACGAAATCCCGTCTGATTCCCGCTTGACAAACGAATATTGGAGCAACGTATGCCATCACCTGAATTGTTGTAAACCCAAAAAGAATATGTTGATGACGGCACTTTCGAAAACACGGTATCTAAACTTACCGTATCAACTGCGAAAGTCAAGAGGTTGGCTCTCGACAAAGTAAACGAATCGTTGTCCGAGCATGACTGCCCGATGCATGTCATTATTATTGCTGAAAATAAAATAATAATCTTTTTCATTTCAGATAAAATAACGCAGTTTACACCATATTATTATATTTACATATCTTCGAGTGTCAACAATAGTTGTTCTATTGCATAATTATACAGCGCATTTGCCATCAAACTCTCAACTTTTGCCCTTAACTGTTCTGGACTGTTGTTCTTGTATGCGGCCCACTTTCACTGCCACTGTAGGATTTTCTCCGTCAATATGCCCACAATGGCTATCTCATTTAATGAGCTGCCTTTCTCCGGCCAACCACCAAGATTGGTGAATTTATAACTTACCGTCATCTTCGTCTGAACAAAAAATTCTACACCAAAATGAATACTTGGCACAATTGGCACAATAAAAAAGGAAGGTGGTCTCACGACTTCCTTCCTTTCCTATCTAATAAAATCAATATTCCAAATTTAGTGTCTCACGACACCATCCATGAAAAATACAATTTACATGTATTGCTATTTTCTGCAAATGTAACAATTTCCTTACAATCTGCAATATTATAATA
>JAJPZD010000263.1 GCA_021204605.1 Prevotella sp. | reverse complement strand
CCGCATCGGAGATCACCTGAATTTGAGCCGTGTTGTCGTGGGTGTGGTTGGCGAAATTCTGCGAGAAGACGATTGTCATGTCGGCCTTTCTGCTGCGTATCAGTTGTTCCGCCTCTGCCGGTGTAGGCACTTTATATAAGACAGAGAAATACTCCGAGGCGTTGAGGCGGTCAACAGCTTTTTGAGTTGTCTTGTCGGAAGATGCATTGACGAGAACCACCTTGACGTTTTTTATGTCGTTTGAAATGGCGAAGCCGAACAAGAGCATCATCACGATAGGCATACCGAAGAGGATCATCACGGTGCGTTTGTCGCGCAATATGTGATGAGTCTCTTTTATGACAAATGAAATAAACGTGCTCATATCGTGTCTTGATGTTAATGTATGTTTTGTTGATTTATTATATTCAGTCGCTTGTGCGTTTAGCCTGTCGAGCTATGAAGGTGAACAGGCTGTCCATGTCAGGCATGTCATATTTTTCTTTCAGTTCTGCAGGCGTGCCGAGCGCGCTTATCTTGCCGTCAACCATAATAGAAATGCGGTCGCAATATTCCGCCTCGTCCATGTAGTGAGTGGTTACGAACACCGTTATTTCCCTTTCGGCGGCTTCATAAATCAATTCCCAGAACTGTCGTCGAGTAGCCGGGTCAACGCCGCCTGTTGGTTCGTCGAGGAACACGATTTCCGGTTCGTGGAATATACTCACAGAGAAAGCCAATTTCTGTTTCCAGCCAAGCGGCAGCGATTTGACTATTGTATTCTTGTGGTCAGAGAAATGGAGGCTGTCGAGGAGGGAGGCAGTTTTTTCCTCAATCACCTTGTCGTTCATGCCATAGATTTTTGCGAACAGTTCGATGTTTTCCTTCACGGAGAGGTCTTGGTAGAGGGAGAACTTCTGGCTCATATATCCTATGCGTTTTTTTATCAGTTCGCTTTGCGAGTTTATGTCGAGTCCCGCCACGGTGCCGCCTCCGCTTGTAGGGATGCTAAGTCCTGTGAGCATGCGCATTGCTGTAGTCTTTCCAGCACCGTTGGCGCCGAGGAAGCCGAATATTTCCCCTTTATGCACGCTGAAAGAGATATCATCGACGGCATGGAAGTTGCCGAAGGCCTTGACAAGGTGGTTCACCAGTATCACATCATCATTATCTGTAGTCTTGTCATCAGCATGTGTCAGAGGCGGAGGGTTAAAGATTGAGGCGAACTCTGTCAATATCTTGTCGGGCGTGCCGATACCAAGTATGTTGCCCTCTGAGAGGAAGGCCACCCTGTCGCACCGTCGTATCTCGTCTATGTACGGTGTAGAGACGATGATAGTGATGCCCTGTTGCTTCAACGGTTTGAGCATATCGAAGAGTTCCTTGCGCGACACAGGGTCAACGCCAGTGGTAGGCTCGTCAAGGAACAGCACTGAAGGGTTGTGCACGAGTGCGCATGAGAGAGCGAGTTTCTGTTTCATACCTCCGGACAGAGCCCCCGCCTTGCGATTTTTGAACGGTTCTATCTGGCTGTATATTGCCTTGATGTTGTCATAACCATCTTTTACGGTAGTATGGAATAGAGTTGCGAAGAAATTCAGGTTTTCCTCAACGGTGAGGTCTTGGTAGAGCGAGAAGCTGCCAGGCATGTAACCCACACGTCGGCGTATGTCAGGCAGCTGCCTTACAGTGTCGAAGCCGTCAACGGAGGCAGAGCCCTTGTCGGGTAACAGCAGAGTGGTGAGAATGCGGAAAAGGGAAGTCTTACCGGAGCCGTCGGGTCCAATGATGCCGAACATCTCGCCCTTGTCGGCACTGAAGCTGACATTGTTTAGAGCCCGCACCTTACCGTAGCTCTTGCTTATCCCGTTTACCACTACCGATTTCATGTTATTTCAAGGTCAGTTAGAATTTCACTTCACCGTACATACCGATTTTAATGTAGCCATCGTTTTTGACGGCGATTTTCACGGCATAAACAAGGTCAGCCCGCTCATCATCGGTGAGGATTGTCTTTGGTGTGAATTCTGAACGGTCGGAGATCCATGTTACCGTTCCTTTATATGACTTTCTGTCGCCGTTGCCATAGTCAGCCAACACAGTCACTTCCTGTCCGATCTTCACGCTTTTCAGTTGGGCGGTTGTCACGTAGGCGCGCAGGAACAAGTTGTTGATGTCGGCAATCTTGAAAATTGGTGTGCCGGGTACGGCATACTCGCCAGCCTCGGCATACTTGTCGAGAACAACGCCAGAGATTGGTGAAACGATATGGCACTTCTCAAGTTGGTCGAGAACTTCCATGCGCTGTATGTCGGTTGCAGACATCTGATTGTTGAGACTGCTTGTACTGTTGCCAAGGGATGACAGTTGGGCTTCCAACTGGCGTTTCAGCACTTTCACGCTGCTCTCCGCATCATCGAGCTGCTTCTGGTTGGCGGCGTTTTCTTTGACGAGTTTCTCATACCTTTTTTGCTCTAACTCCGCCTTGGCAAGTTCCTGCTTTGTGGAAGCAATCTGCTTCTCGATGTCAGGACGCTGATTAGCGTAACTCATTTTTGTCGCTCCCAACTGCATGGCTTTGAGGTATAGCTGTACGGTGTCGATAATGCCCACCTGCTGGTTCAGTGCAAGACTGTCGCCCTCCGTGATGTCAAGATAGAGCAGCTTGCCGCTCTGTTCGGCGGAGACGGTAACCTCGGTAGCCTCAAAGGTGCCGGTGGCATCATATTCGTTGTTGCCTGATGAACAACCAACTAATATTGCGGGCAACAATAGTGATAATATCTTTTTCATTTTACTGTGATTTTATGTTCGATATAATATTTCCTTTTTAAGATATCAGTTGTTGTTGATATTCTTCAATTTGTAGATTTCCTGCAATAACTGTACTTCGTGGAGCGACTTCTGCAAGCGTGCCTCGCTTACGGCGTTGATGTCACGCAGCATCTCGTTGACGGTCTCTGTGCCGTTCTCCACTTTCATCTCCGATTTGCTTCTGATATTTTCCCGCAGTGAGATTATCTCCTCGTCTTGCTTTATCTGTTTTCTCAACCTGTCAATCTCCCCGCCTTCGAGTTCGCTTTGCAGTTTTGTATTGAACAGGAAAGTCTCTCTCTCGCTCTCTATCGTCTGCCGTTCCACGTCAATCTTGCGCTTGTCATTGCCCCGTGTATAAAAACTGCCGAAATTCCACGACAGAGTGGCGCCGATCTTATAGTATGCCTTAAATCCGTTCTTGAACATGTTCAGGGCAGGGTTGGCATAACCCCCTTGTGCGAACACGCCAAGGTGAGGGCGCAGTTCGCTGTTGATGGCTTTCAACCGTTCATCCAACAGTCGGTTCTGGGCATCGTAGAGGGCGAGTTCCGGGCGGTTGTTCTGTATTGGATACACATCATCTGTCTCTGGCATCTCGAATGTCTCGTCATCGGCAATCTCTGCTCCGATAAAGATACTTAGCATCGTGATGTATGCCTTGCGAGTTGCTTCCATGCCCGTCTTTTCCTGTGCCGTGGTTATTTGGTCCACATTCACTGCATCTACGTCGGTCTGGTTGGCAATTCCTCCCTTGTACATACTGCTCACGGTGATCATGCTTAGTCTCAGGTCGTCAATGAGAAGATCTGCCTGACGTATCTGCTCATCGAGTATCAGTATTCCGAAATATATCTGTTCCA
>JAJPZD010000146.1 GCA_021204605.1 Prevotella sp. | reverse complement strand
TCAGCAACATGAGCCGCGGTAATATCTACATCGTCAACGGCAGGAAAGTCGTATGCAAATAATAATCACTCTTTCGATATAAAACACAACCGGCATCCAATCTTTTGGATGCCGGTTGTGTTTCTACCTATTTTCGCCACCTAATTTAAGAATCGACACTTCAAGTATCTGTGATGAGGATTTTTGATAGAATTTGGCAGACGCAATCGATTTTTACCTTCGTTCAACCATGTGTCACCCTCGTTTCACCAAATGTAGGGACTTTAATTTATTAAGTCCGCTCGTTCTGAAAGAACGAATACGCAAGCAATTCTGTAATACGTTTTCAGATTTTGAATTATTGGCAGACGCATTGGCAAAAATGAACTTTTAACTGTCGATGAAGAAAATTTCAAGAAAAATTTTCTTCATCGACCAAGTCTATCATCAGTTGCACGTCCGTTGCACTGATTCCATGCTCGGTGATGAAATCGTAGTCATCGAGGATGTCATCCGTGATACTGTCGTTCTCTTTCTTGACACCGTTCTCATTGTTCAGTGCCATAAAATGCTTGAAGCGTTCCACGGCATCGTTGATATTTCCCAAGAACCATGCGCTGTAACCGGCATTCAGCCAGTCGCCCGTCTCGACCTCATCAGTGCCAAGAATACGTTTGTATTCTTTCTCCGCCTGCTCCAAGCGGTTCAGCCCCATCAGTGTCCATGCCAGCACCCGCATCACATTGACCGAATCCGGCATGTCCAGACTGAGCTTGTAAATCAGGTTGATGGCATCATCGTACATCTCCGCCTTCGCCATCGCTACACAGTAGTTCAACGCTATGCTGTTGTTGGTTGGATCGTTCTCGTATAATTCCTCATAACATTCTGCCGCATCATCATACTCATCGCACTCGAAATATGCCCGTGCCAATAGCGACAGAGCTTTCTTGTTGTCCGGTTCTATGTCGTTGAGCAAAGTCAGATACCTCAGTGCTGAGTATGGCTCTTTGTTATAGTTCAACTCATACAAACCGTGCAGGTAAAGAATCTTCGGGTCATTATCATCGTAGTATTTACCCATCAGCACTTCTATTGCATCCTTGTTCTTGTGCTTGAAGGCAAAGAAACACAGTTCAGGCAACGACTTGTACACTTCGGTGTCCTCAAACAGCACATCAGTGGCGAACAAGAAATTGTTTATGCTGAACGGGTTCTCAATATCCTTACTGTGGTTGTACAGGCGGAAAAACCTATACATATCCTGCAGTATCATGCGCCGGATGTATGTCGCACTTGCCTGCTCCTCCGGACCTACCGACACACCCAGTGCCTCCGTAGAGTTGAGCATCTCGCGCATATCCTTCGGCAAATGACTCATTATCGAGGATATCGCAAGGGTGAACGAATACTTGTCGCTGTCACAGAATGGCCCTATCGCAAGGATGTTTGCCACCAATGACGTGCCCTCTAACTTGTCCATCGCTCCCGCTATCTCCGGGTGCTCCGGATAGAACGGACAGAACCAGTTGGCAAGATTATAGAAAAACGGGAAACGCTTCATCTGCGAGAACCCGCCGAAATAGATATCCGTGCCTTCCTTCTGCATGTTCATCATTTTCTGGAAGCTCTCCTCCACCTTTTCCATGTTCCTGTCATCAGCACCAGGGTCGAATACGTCCTGCATGGGGTCTTCATCATCCTTTTCGGTTATTCCGAATCGTCTAATGTTGGTGCTGTTGTGCTTTATCAGGTCGGGGATGATGTCCTTCTGTATCTTGTCTGTGTCCTGCTCGGTGTTCATGCAGTATATTATCTGCTTCTGCAACTCCACCAGCTCCTTCACAACCTTCGGGTCTTCCAACGAGGCTTTCACTAATTCCTCAAACCTGGCATGTATCCTCATGTCGGCTGACAATGAGAACACCCAGCCGATAAGGGCTCTCTGGCGCACCTTCTCAATGGCAGCCTTGCGGTACACATTGATAAGCACGGCAAACTTGTTGATATCCATGTTGTTCATCACCGCCAATGTCAATGCGCTGACAATCAATTGTATGTCTATCGTATCAACCAAGGGTGAGAGCAGTAAGTTCTCGTAAAACTCCTCATCGCCATCGTTCCACTGGCTCGATATTATTATGCTGCAAAAGAGCGACTGCATGAAACGGTTGTGCTCCTCATACAGCCTCTTGCTCTTTTCTTTCCTTGCTTCAGCCGGTTCAAGGCTCAGCATCGCCTGATCGGCTGTGAAATTCTCCAATTCCGCACGTATCTTCTCATTCTGCAATGTCTGGTTCATGCTCTTGTGCGCCGTCTCCATGAAAAACGGGATATTGCGTGTCTTGTATGCCATATTCAGACTGCTGACAAAGTTGTAGAGGCGGTTCACAAGGTTTTCATACACTGTCTCTCTCTGTGGATCGATAAAGCCACGTCGCATATAACCAAGCATAAGGGAATAGTCGTGCTCTATGTCCTCAAGATCTGCGTTGGATATCATAAACGGATGTTCATTGACAAAAGAGCGCACCTGTCGCAGACTTAGCCCCAGGGCATGGTCACTAAGGCTGTCAAATATATCCTCGAACAGTTCTAAATCCTTGTTCTCCATAATCTCACTGTTGTTTTTTCAACCATTTGTCGGCTGTTTCAATGTCCTCCTGACGTGGTGCGGCGGCATGCGCAAATTTCATCTTCGGCAATGAAGAAATAGTATTGTCATCGATGTCGTAGTATTTATGCAACAACTCTGCATAGTGGTTCACCCCATACTTGTTAATAGAGTCACAGGCGGCATTGTAACCTCTCACGAACTCGTCTATCTGCTTTTTCCTGCGCTTGTCTTTCATCGCATCGCTTCTGAATGCCACTACCCCAAACATCATGTTCTTGTCCCTGCTGTCCATAAGCACGGGATTCTTGCCCAAACGTGCTGTTGTTGCCTGCGGTTCAGTAAGCAGCATGGCATCCATCTCGTTGTTGTTGAGCATACGAAGCCTCAGCTTCATGTCGTTGATCTGTATCTTGAACACTTTCTCGGCATCCATCTTCACACTGTCAACGGCATAATCCACAAGCAGGGCGGTAGCCGAAAAACGTGTCATCGCCACCATCTTGTCGTTGAGCTGCTTTATCTCTTTGATCCTCGCCTTTTTGTTGCTTATCAACTGCCAATATGCGTTAGTCGCTGCCACGTATTCCACTTCAGTACCCTTTGTTTTCATATACTGACCTCTTATAATGTCGGTAACCACTCCTTCTAACTTCCCATTCATCAGGGCAGCATCACAGTCGATATTAGTGGCGTATGTCTTTATCCTGACATCTGCCTTTGCAGTGTCAAAGAGCTCGATTTCTTTCGCCACGTAGATCGGCAGGCAGTCTAATGTGGGCAACACTCCAACCTTCAAGGCACGATTCTCCTCTTTCTGCAGACGCACTTTCTCTGCCTGCTGCAGCTTCTTCGCCTCGTCATACGAAGGTCCGCAACTGACTATTTCAAAGCAGACTGATAAAAGAAATATGAGATACCTTACTTTCATCTTTACTTTTATACTAAAAAGGGCAGCCCCGCGTTGCTAACAGGAGTCGCCCTTCCGTCTTATTTCTAATGGATCTGTTATTCATTATTCTTGCTGCAAAGTTAGTGATTTATTTTGTTTCTCAAAAAATTATCCCTAATTTTGTATCTCTGTTTTCTATAT
>JAJPZD010000006.1 GCA_021204605.1 Prevotella sp. | reverse complement strand
TCTTAACTCTTAATTCTTAACTCTTAATTCTTAACTCTTAACTCTTAACTCTTAACTCTTAACTCTTAACTTGAAAAATCTCCGATTTTTCACAATTGCAGCTATAGCCGCCAACGGTGCTATCGGTATCATCCGCATTTCCGGACTTGATGCCATCTCAATCGTTGACCGCATATTCACGCCTATGCATGGTGGAGCATTGTCAGAGCGCAAGGCATACACCATAACCTACGGCAAGATTTGTGCGTCAAATGGGGACATAATCGATGAGGTGTTGGTGAGCCTGTTCCGTGCTCCACATTCATATACTGGCGAGGACTCAGTGGAAATCAGTTGTCACGGCTCGTCCTACATCCTGCGCAAGGTGATGCAGTTGCTCATTGAAAACGGTTGCCGACAGGCTGGACCGGGTGAGTTCACCATGCGTGCCTTCACAAATGGCAAAATGGATTTGACACAAGCGGAGGCTGTGGCTGACCTGATCGCTTCTTCCACAGAAGCGGCACACAAGACGGCAATAAACCAAATGCGCGGCGGTTTCAGCAAAGAACTCGCCTTATTACGTGATAAATTGCTTCACCTTACATCCTTATTGGAACTCGAACTGGATTTCAGCGACCATGAGGAACTGGAATTTGCCGACCGCACGGAATTGAAAGCCATAACCACCCAAATCGAAAATCTTGTAAGTAAACTTGTCAATTCCTTTGCAATCGGAAACGCAATAAAAAATGGTGTTCCCGTGATTATTATCGGTGAGACAAATGCCGGCAAATCCACTCTCCTCAACGCTCTCCTCAATGAAAACCGTGCTATCGTTAGTGATATTCATGGCACTACACGTGATGCAATCGAGGAAACAATGAACCTGAACGGCATAACCTATCGTTTCATCGACACTGCTGGCATCCGCTCCACAACTGACAAAATCGAAAGTCTTGGCATAGAGCGAACATTCCAAAAACTCGACCAGGCAAAAATCGTTCTTTGGGTAATCGACGCAACCGACAAGTCCAATGACATTGCCGCAACAGCACGCCTTATCCTCCCCAACTGCACCGACAAAAAACTAATCCTTGTGTACAATAAAATAGACCTTCTCCATGCAGATGCACAGCAAAAAATTTCTACACTCACCAGAGATACCCAGTTGTATATATCCACCACCAATGCTCAACAATTCAATACCTCAACAAACTTACAAGAAGCAAGCCAGAAAACCCAATCCTCTGCCCTGCCCCCATCAACCCAGACAATCTGCATTTCCGCCAAAAACAACGAGCATATCGACGACTTGAAAACCCTTATCGCTTCAGACATCGACTATTCCGCCCTTGCCTCCAACGAGGTAATCGTTACCAATGTCCGCCATTACGAAGCCCTAAACAAGGCTTTAGACGCAATACACCGCATCCAACAAGGCTTATCCGACATGACCACAACCGACTTAATCAGCCTTGACCTCCACGAATGTCTCGACTACCTCTCCCAAATAATCGGCGGCGAAATCACCTCCACCGACGTTTTACAAAACATCTTCAAAAATTTCTGTATTGGCAAATAAACTTTCTGCATCGGCAAATAAATATATATAAATTATTGATTATAAGGTATTTACAAGTTTTTCTTTGGAAAGTGTCAATGATATTGAAAATTCGGTTTAGTTTAACTTCAAGAAAAGAGTGTTATAAGTAATAAGATAAAAACCAAGCTATCGAAACAACGAAAATATTATCTTTTTAAGCATAAATATGTGATTTTTTCTCAATTTATTTGTTTTTAAGAAAATAAATCTGTATTTTTGCGGTAACAATTAAAGAAACGATACAGTTTTATATTATATTTTCAACTAAAAGGTTTATGTTAGTAGAATTTTCTTTTCAGAATTGCTTCTCATTCTGCAATGAAGCAAATTTCAGTATGGTGGCAGCCAATACTGTGAAAGAAATGGAAGGCGATAGTCAGTATTCCAACGTTACGGCGTTGGAAGATACCTCGCTGCGTATTCTGAGAATAGGGGCGATATATGGAGCAAATGCTTCAGGCAAGACAAATGTCCTTAGGGCAATATCATTTTTCCGTGATATGATAATAGGCTCGTTTGTAAATGAGACATTACTGGAAAATTCAGACAGTCTCCACTTTCTATTCGTTATAGAGCAACAAGAGCAACCTCTTTCTTTCGAGATGATTTTCATCGTTAATGACACAAGATTCCGTTACGGATTCGAGATTAAGGACAAGAAAATACACACCGAATGGTTGTTCATGCGTTTGTTAGATAATGCACGTGAGAGCTATTGTTTCACACGTGAGAACAATGCGATAAAGATAAACGCAAAGGTTTTCAAAGGTGCGAACAAACTTATAGTGAACACACGTGACAATGCACTGTTCCTCTCCACTACCGCACAATTCAATGTTGAAATATCCAAAATCATTAAAGATTGGTTTGCCACAAAACTACAAGTAATCGTAGCTCCAAATGTCAATACCCATTTCACAGCCAATAAATTCATGAAAAACGAATGGATGAGACAGCACATACTCGATTTTATAAAACTGATAGATTTGGGTATTGAGGACATGAGTGTAAAGGAGAGGAATATTGATAATATCTCAAAACAGATGTCTCCGAAATCTAATGATATCAAAATCGGAACTCAAAACAATTCCGTAAAAGCAATAGACATCTCGACTGTTCACTCCGTTTATAAAGGAAACGAAGTAATACAACAGTTGTCTTTGCCGTTTGAGATGGAATCCTTTGGAACAACGAAAATCTTCTCGCTGTTAGGTCCATGGTTTGACTGTCTTAAGAATGGCGGCACGTTGATTGTCGATGAGTTTGGGGCAAGCATACATACACAGTTGGCTATTCAGTTAATACGCTTATTTCAAAGCTCACTGAATACACATGGCGCACAACTGATTATCTCAACCCACAACACAAATCTTCTTCGTAAAGATTTACTTCGCAGAGACCAAATATGGTTTGTGGAAAAGGACAAGCAGGGAGTTTCTGACCTGTATTCTTTGGTTGAATATAAAATCAATCAAGCCCAGAGCGTGAGAAACGATGCCTCTTACCAAAAAGACTATCTAATCGGCAAATATGGTGCCATTCCTTATTTCGGGAACATTGAGAAATTCATAACAGACTATAGTGATGGGATTCAAGAATAAATTCAAGGCACAAGGCAAGGAAGTCTCACGCATCCAGAATTTCAGGGAAGAACGTGCCGTGAAAGGTGAATTGCCTAAGATATGCTTCAACTTTAAGGATTTTGACAGGAATCAATGTCCCCCTGGACAAACATACGAGGAATGGCAAGATGATAAATTGTTGGCATATATGCTTACTAAGTTCGGTTATGTTTGCGAGTGTACAGTCCAAGAAGCACAGCAAAAGAGGATTATGACTATTTATAGCGATTTCCCTTCCAATAGTGATTTTAAGACACCTAAATATATTCTTGGAGATGTGAAGTGGGCGGTTATCAAAGACATAAAAGGACAAAAAGCAAGAGTAGCAGGTTACATTATTTACAATGTTTTCTACGTCGTTTTCCTTGATAAAAATCATCTGTTCTACAAAATGAAAGACAGGTAAGATTTTCTGTCCGATAAAATCATTATCTCTTTTAATAAACAGTCAAACATCGAGAAAAAGAACTATAAAAGTATAATCTATGTG
>JAJPZD010000046.1 GCA_021204605.1 Prevotella sp. | reverse complement strand
TGCGCCTTGACTGCCGCAGCCGTGAGTTTGAGTATTTCCCATTCGACCCACAGGGCTACAAACTCGTCTTGGTTGATTCTGTTGTCAAGCATGAACTTTCCGGTTCTCCTTACAACGACCGCCGCAACAGTTGTGAGAATGTAGTAAAGCATATCGCTGCTAAACACCCAGAAGGAAAGTTCGAGACTTTGCGCGACTGCACTTGGGAGCAGCTTGAGGAGGTAAAGGAAGAAGTGGGTGCTGAAGATTATATGCGCGCCAAATTCGTCCTTGGTGAGAAGGACCGTGTATTGGCAGTATGCGACGCTTTGCAGGCAGGCGACTATGAGACTGTCGGTGCGAAGATGTACGAGACTCACGACGGCCTGAGCAAGGACTATGAAGTTTCCTGTGAGGAGCTTGATTTCCTTGTTGACATCGCAAAGAAAAACGGTGTTACCGGCAGCCGTATCATGGGGGGAGGTTTCGGTGGTTGCACCATCAACCTTGTTAAGGATGAGCTCTATGATGCCTTCATCAATGACGCCAAGACACAATACGCCAACAAATTCGGCCGAGTGCCAAAAATTTACGACATCGTAATCTCTGACGGCTCACGCAAAATTTGCTGATAATTTTTCGTATGTTTAAACTTAAAAAATAAAGGTGTGCCAACTATGATATGATTTTCTTTCTGTAAAATCGTATTGTTTTGGCACACTATCATTTAAAAATCTTCTGGTAATTGCTGAATTGTTTGGATATTACATTTCCACTCAAATATCCTAATACCACTGAACAGCGTTACTGTACCCGCTTCGCTTGTCGTATTTGAGAGCATCAGTAAGAGTGGAGGCATTGCACCTGAATGTGAAATTGTAGGAGGTGTAAGGCGCAAGAACAACAGAACAACTCATGTTGAAACAATGCAGGTCACGTGAAAGCGATGCCGTTGTCATGGAAATGGCATGACTGTCAAAGTCATATCCCGACGAGAAACTTATGTTCCAACCATCACTGATCCTGATATTACCACTGAAATTGAGCGTCTGCGTGAACTTATACGGATAGCGCATTGACTTGGTATTGAAATGTCCACTGGTGTTCTCACGCATGGTGATACCATATCCTATTGTCAACGACCATGGCATAGAAAATTTCATATAACCGTCCTCGTCCGTTTCCGCCTTTCCTGCGTTCTCCTTTTTTGCCGCATGTTGACCATTCGTCAGGGCTTCGTCAACATTAGTGTCCAAACCTGTGTCGTCCTCATCATAGTCTTCTTCATCGTCATCATCTTTGCCTTTCCCTTTTCCTTTTTCATCCTTGTCCTTACCACCACCAAACCACTTCTTCAATTTCTCAGGATTCAATGTAAAAGACACATTCTGAGACATACCCTGGAAACGACCGAAACGGCCATAACTGTACTCCGTGCGGTTACCCACGTATGGATTACCATTCTCGTCAAGCTCGTATGCGTATGTTGCAAACACGGCGTTCATATTAAAGGTATAACTCTTCCACCATTTCAGTCGCAATCTCACAGTAAGGTCTGACCATGGTTGCGTCTTTGCCGCCATGTTATACCCCATATTGAAACCCAACTCATCAATGACGCTGATTTTCTTGAAGCCAGTAGAGTCCTTGTCTGACTTGACTTTCATCTCTATGTTGTTTGACAAGTCAAAGGTAAGACTTCCTGTCTTACCCTTTCCAGGTACGCCAAACACCCCATTGGAATACGGCGAATATGATACTAACGATACGTTTCCGTCTGCGTCAGTCTTCTGGTAGGTATCATAATAACCATAATGGCTCGTTCCGAAATCCGGAGAATAGCTAAACGATATCGTCGGTGTCATCACGTGACGGATTGCATTTATCTTGTCCCCGAAAATCTTACGGTTGGGTATCCAAAAACCATAGAGTTTTGTTGACGCAGATACACTCAAGCTCCAGTTGTAAAGATTGTAGAAACCATTAAGAGTGTCTGTCACTTCTTCTTGAGCTGCCGTATCCCACGACCGCATTATCTTACTGGTATACATCCTATCGGTAAAACTTATCGACGGATTGAGATTGAGATAGTTGAAAAGAGTGAAGTTGCCACTGATAGGAATACTGTGCTGGAAACCGTTTTTCCAATCTTTTATGAGATTGGACTTCATTATCAGGTTCTCCTTCGTGTCAATAGAATTGCTTAGATGGCCTGTATAACTCATGGAGATTTTCTCATACCAGCGTTCCTTTCCTACCTGGTGCTTGCGCTTGAAAGGATAAAAACGGCTAATAGAGATATTCAAATCAGGCAACGACAGACTGACTGTGGAGTCGCGCATGTTCTGACTGACGTTCCCCGTTCCACTCAAAGTCATTCCAATACTTGAGAAGGTGGATGACCAACTGACACTGGATGTTCTGATACTTTGTGTATAGCTCTGAGGGTTGTACATACTCGTCAGGTTGTTTCTCTCATAACTCGTGGTAGCGAAGTTCACACTCGCCGACAACGACATATACGGATTCGCCTTGGAATCCTGCCTGTGGCTCCATTGTATCTTGAAACTCGTCTGCTCAGTGAAATCGGGCAATCCTTTCTCTCCATTCTTCGTGTCCTGATAACTAAAATAAAAACTGCCGCTAAACTTGTAACGCTTCCTATAGTTTGTAGCTGCAGATATTCCCCAAGAACCTTTTGTATATATCTCCCCGAGTAGTTTCAAGTCCCAAATGTCGCTCATGGCAAAATAATATCCTCCATCACGCAGATAGAAACCTCTCGCACTCTCATCACCGTAGCTTGGCATTATGAAACCACTTGAATAACTCTTGGAAAAAGGAAAAAAACCGTAGGGTATAGCCAACGGCAACGGTACGTCTGCCACCACAAGATACGCAGGTCCGAACACCACATCCTTGCCTGGACGGACTTTTGCCCGGGAAAGAGCGATATAGAAATCAGGATGCTCCTGGTCACATGTCGTATAACGCCCATGTTGTAGGTAAAGCACTCCATCGGCATTCCTTTTCGAGTTCTGACTTGTCAGATAGCCATCCTCCTGCTGTGTGTAAACATTGTTGATAAATCCCTTCTTTGACTTGAAATTGAAAGACATGGTATCGCTCTCATACTTGTCCTGTCCCATAGTAAATACAGGGCGACCGCTCAAAACGCCTAATGTATCCGACATTCCTGTGGCATGCACCAAACTGCTGTCAAGGCTCATCTGTATCCTGTCGCTTACCAAATCCATATTCTCGTATTTCACATTTGAATTTCCGTATAAGCGTGCCCGTTTGTTAAGAGCATCATACACAAGAGAATCATTAGAGGAGAAATCTACAGGTGAATCAAGTCCGTTTGATTTTGAGCGGTTTATACTATCAAGTCGTATGGAATCATCCACATGTTTGTTGTGGTGATAAATAGCCAACTGGAGCGAGTCCATTTTTGTCGTATCTATCAAATTCCTGATGGGAATGGAATCCAGACCGATAGAATCTTTTGTAAGAGAATCGAAAAAAAGAGAATTCTTTATAACAGAATCTTTCAATAACGTATCGTTAACGGAAACCGTATCCTTTTGCTCTTCCTCATCCGTCTGTCCATGGGGGAACGGCAAAGAAACGTCTGCCATTACGAATATAAAAGCAGACATCAGGATGAATATGACGGTTTTCGCTCTCATTACATTCAAAAATGCAAAATTACTGAAATTAAAG
>JAJPZD010000084.1 GCA_021204605.1 Prevotella sp. | reverse complement strand
CCCATAAGGATGATGATGTTCTCTGCATCCTGTGCTCCGTAATAAGAGAAGAGATGATACTCACGACCTGTTATCTCGCTAATCTTACCGAGGTAGTTCTCGACTACTTCAGGAACTTTGTCATAATACTCGTTGCAAGCCTCACGGTGTGTGAAGAATGTCTCCGGGTTCTCAGCAGTACCACGTGTAAGAGGACGTTCAGGAGTGAGTGCACGGTCGCGGAAACGCTTGATGTCGTCCATATCAACCAAAGGGAGGACATCCTCATTCTCCAGCAACTCAATCTTGTGATACTCATGAGAAGTACGGAAACCATCGAAGAAGTTGACGAAAGGAACGCAGGTCTTGAGGGATGCCAAGTGAGCGACAGCCGTAAGATCCATTACTTCCTGAACAGAGCCCTCGCAAAGCATGGCGAAACCAGTCTGGCGGCAAGCCATAACGTCTTGGTGGTCACCGAAGATACACAGGGAGTGAGAAGCCAATGTACGGGCAGAGACATCGAAAACGCATGGTAGAAGTTCACCAGCAATCTTGTACATGTTAGGGATCATGAGCAGCAAACCTTGTGAAGCCGTGAACGTTGTAGTCAAGGCACCTGCCTGCAGAGAACCGTGAACGGCACCTGCGGCACCACCTTCAGACTGCATTTCCTGAACAGAGACAGTCTGTCCGAAAAGGTTCTTACGACCTTTTGCGGCCCACTCGTCAACGTGTTCCGCCATAGGAGAAGACGGAGTGATAGGATAAATAGCAGCTACCTCTGAGAACATATAGCTCACGTGAGCGGCAGCCTCATTACCATCACAAGTAATAAACTTTTTTTCTTTTGCCATTTTAATAAAATATTAATGTTAGTGTATCTGAGATTTGTTTTTAAATATGATTAATAGTAGTTTTAAGATATGTTTTCAGTAAAGGAAGCCCAACAGCCAAAGCGGGATTTTGTTGTCCTTGCCTATCTCGGTGTTATAACGGACATAAATCGTGTCAGTGGACATTCTTATCTTTGCGTTTTGAGCATCGCAGACTCTGAATTTCTGTTTTTCGTCCACGAGGAAGAAATTGTCCTTCCCGGTTTGGTTTACCTTGTGGTCTTTCCACAGGGCATTGACGAAGAAAGTCTCCATTATGTCCTGTTTTTTCACCACGATAGGGTAGATGGCGTAAATCAGGTTGGAGTTATGCAACATCACCTTAGATGGTTTTTTGGGGAACTCCTCTCCGATGGGGTAAATGATGTTTATCAGCCGGGCCTCTGCAAGATACTTTATATAGTTCATCACGGTAGCCCTGCTTGTCTCGATGTCTTTTGCCAGCTGGCTGATGTTCGGAGCTTTTGGACCGTCAACGGCGAGTTGGTAGAACAGTTTTTTTATTTTGGTGAGATATTTCAGTTCTATCTGCTTTATCAGCAAGATGTCCACTTCGGTCATCATATTCATTGTCTTGAGCAAGTTTTCTGAGAAATTGCGGTGTTCAAGGAAGAACGGATAGAAGCCGTGGTGCAGGTAGTCTTGGAAATACTTTATAGGGGAGACTTCAGGAAGGATTTTTCTTGTTATGCGCTCATGGTCGTGCAAGATATCTTCCAAGGAAAAAGACTTGAGGTTTTTCCCTGTTATCAAGTTGATGTACTCTCTGAAAGAGAAGCCTCTAAGGTTGTAGCTTTTCACGATGCCATTCAGCTCTGGGTTTTCTTCTTTGAGGCGCATCACGCTACTGCCAGTGAACACTATTTTCAGCTCTGGGTATCTGTCATAGCAAAGTCGCAGCTCCCGGCTCCAGTCAGGCTCTTTGAATACCTGGTCGATAAGCAATACTTTTCCGCCGTTCTTGTAGAACTCGCCGGCGAAGTCGGCTATGCCACGTCCCTGAAAGTAGAAGTTGTTCATGTTGATATAGAGGCAACGGCGGTCTGTGGGGGCGAAATGGTCTTTTGCGTATTGAAGCAGGAAGGTGGTTTTCCCTACTCCACGTGTTCCCTTGACACCAATCATCCTTGCATCCCAGTCGATCTCATCCATGAGGTTGCGTCTGACTTGGGCGTTGGTGTGCTCTACCAAGTAAGTATGAGTGCGGAAAAAGGCCTCCATTAGTTAGATTTGTTTTCAACTGCAAAGATAACATTTTATTCTCTAATTGCAAATCCTACATTACAAATAAAGTTGCCTTTTTAGCTATTTTTGGTATAGATAAAAATGTTTATAATGGTTTAATAATATTAGAAGTTGTTTTTATGCAAAAACATCATACACCAAAGTCATCGTCGTCAGTTGGGCGGTTGTTGGTGTCGAGGCGGGTGTCTTTTTTGATACTGGTATTACCCATGCGTGAAATGGTGAGCATAAGAGGAACATACTCATCGCTAAGGACATCGGGAGAGCCGACACTTGCGGCGAAAATCAGATTATCGCCTGACACTTGGTCAAACACGATGCCGAGCAATGCGCTTTGTTTGATGTAATCATTACTGACGCAAGAAGCGAAATCTGACTTCGTGAAAGTCTTGTCGAAAAAGGTGGTACCGTCTGGCCGTACAATCTTTATGGTGATATTGTTGTCATAGTATTTATTTCCTTCTGCATCTACGACAAGAGGCATATTCTCGTCGGGGTGTCTGTTTATATTAATTTTGTATTGCTTACCAATCCAGTCAATAGTCTCCTTATAATTTGAGCTCTGCATTTTTTGAGGAATTTTGGGAACATTCTCAACTGGTTTAGGAGCTATTATGTCAGTTGGCTTTTCTTTTTTACTGCAAGCCATGAAGGTAAGTATGATTACAGTGGCAAAAAACAATATACGTTTTGATTTCATATTTTAGATTTATTTTAAAGTATTATTTTGCAAACTTACATATAATTCTTGAAAGAGCATTATCTGCATAGATAAAAAATGCAAGTTTACGTCTGTATGCACGCCAACAAAAACGGTATCAATGTGATGAAACCCTGACAACCCTGATGCCGGTCATGGTTTTCTGGTTTTGAAGGTACTGGTATAAGGTCAAGGGATCTTCAATTACTTTGTGATGCAGGCTTGAGGCATTGAGCAGGTGCAATCCGTCGCTGTGCCACACCGCAAAACCGAGATGCTGGATGTCGAGGCCGCCGATACATGTTGTTGTCGCTATGATATCACCATCATTGATGACATCTTTCAGTAAGGTTGATTTGTTTATTTCCGACTTAGGAATGTATTTATAGGTTTTTCCGTTGAGTGTTTTCTCCATATCCTTGATATAAGGCAGGTAATCAGGATTTTCACGTAACATTTTGTAATTGTCGGGATGTGAGGACATGAAATTCACGTTGATTGTCTGGTGTTCAGAGAATGGCGGAGAGGGTGATTGTATCTCAAAGCAAAGCCCTTTTGCGGTGTTGTTGTCGATCCAGTCGGTGAAATAGTGCAGACGTGTGAGGTAATGAGGTTGACTGCCGTCACGATAGCGTATATCACACAGGTTGTCGCAGAATGTCTCAAATGTTCTGCTGTTCTGCTTGATGCACAGATATAAAGCCAGGACATTCTCGACAAACGTGGTGCAGTCGAGTTCCCTTAGATTTATCACAAGTTTTTCAGTCTTGTTACCATCTAACGTATGGGCGACGTAAGAGACGTTGAGCATTTTGCGTGCGATGTAGAGTATCAGGTTGACATCCTCCTGCCTCTCATTTGCATCCTCTAAAATATTAATAACTTGCAAGCTGTCCTCTGGCAAGTATTGTAT
>JAJPZD010000220.1 GCA_021204605.1 Prevotella sp. | reverse complement strand
GCGGTGTTCACGGTAAGTCCTCTTGCCTCAAATTCCTGTGTCGCCTGTTCCAACAAGTCAATTCTATCGACAATGAAGTAGAACTTGGCGACAATATTCTGTTTTGAGTAGAAATCATTAAGAATGTAAGTGAGGTAGTAGGAGAGGGCGGTTTTCCCACTGCCTTGCGTGTGCCAGACAATGCCGGACTTTACTTTTTGGGATAACTTTTCACGAATTGCCAAAGAAGCGAACATCTGCTGATAGCGCATAATGTGCTTCTCGTCGGTTGACTCTATTTTCCCGTCAACCTCCCTCTCCATTTTGACGTATGCGATGCCATATTTGAGGAGGAACAGCAGGCGTTCAGGAGAACACATTGAGGTTAAAATCCTGTTTGTTGGCGTGTTATAATGGAGATTAGTCTGATATTCCTGACTTGAGTGGATTACCTGACAGTTATAGTCGGATAGTATCTGTTTCTCGACATTCGAATCTATTTCTTTATACTTGTAATTCATGTGGAAGGGCGCAATATCGTCGCAAGCCGGGTTTTCTTCTCTGAAGCAGTTGAATTTTGAGTTTGTTCTTGCTCCTGTGCAGTAGAAAGCTCCTTGGATAGGCACGATACCGCCGAGGGTGTCATACTCCATATTGTTGGAGAAAATCATCAACTGGGTGATGTTGATAAAACGGCGGAATTTCTTGTTCGGGAAGCGGGCGTTGTTCATCCTGCGGATCTCAGCAACTATACCGTCTTGATTATTGGGTTTCTTGACTTCCACGAAACAGACGGGCAGTCCATTTACGAACAATGTTATGTCGGGACGGAACTCATCCTGACCATTTTTGCATGTAAATTCTGCGGTAAAATGAAATGTGTTGTTTGCGGGATTGTCAAAGTCAATTAGTTTTATTGGTGAGACTGAAATCAGACGGTTGTAAAAGCCACGTCCAAGGTCATCATCGTTCAACTCCTTTTTAATATCTTTCAGCACCTGAGATATTTCTTCCTCATGTCCGGGGTTGAGCTTTTTAAATTGTTGTTCAAATACGGTTAAAAGGATATTTGTATCACCATCGTAAACAGTGCCCTCTTGTTCTTCATAGATTTTCCCGATGTATTCATAGCCTAACCGGGTGAGATGTACCATTGCCGGTATCTGCACCCGTGTGGCTTCACTGAATTGTTTCATGATATCTTATCCTTTCTGTCATATTATTAGTATCAGCCAGCGTTATTTAAATGTCCGTTTTCTTTCAGTAAACGCAGCATTAGTTTGATGTTTAAGGTGGACAATAAGAGAAACGACGTAACATTTTGTGTCAATAAAACATTAAATAATGATAAACACATCTTCGTGGGGTGCGGACATAATAAATTAAGTCCCTACACGAGGGTAAAAAATCGCTTGCATCTGCTATGGGATTGTTTATGATTATTAAACCATTTAATAAATGGAACCTTGCATATAAAAATTTTTGACTTTAAAAATATCAAAAAACTTATTTTTGTCAATATAAATCTGTATATTTACACCCTCAAATTTGGACTAATCATCAAATGTCCACATAAAACATTTCCAATCCAAACTGCAATATTATTGCTATTTTATCCGATCATTTATCCAATCATTTATCCGATCATTTATCCGATCATTTATCCGATCATTTATCCGATCATTTTAAAGTCTCACTATTAGTCTCATTTAGTGAACTATTAAATATAAGCGTCTGATATACAATATATTAGCTGTGATTTTTAAAGCCTCATTTAAAGCCTCATTTAAAGCCTCATTTTTTGAGCCGTTAAATGTAAACATCTGATATACAATATGTTAGCAATGATTTCAAAGCCTCATTTAAAGCCTCATTTAAAGCCTCATTTAAAGTATCATTGTGTTATCTTCTAAAATGCTTTCTCCTTTTTCTGTCAGCACATAACCGCCGTACCTTTTAGAACCTTTATGTTCAATCAAGTTCAAAGATTCAGAGGATAACTGTTTAACAGCACGTTCTAATGTTGCTTTAGAAATATCCATTTTTTCCAATAAAGTTTTTCTCTTTATATTTGGAGACTTTGCTATTTCCATGAATACCGCAAGTTCTTTATCGTTTAGTACCCCATTCAGAGCCTTTTTTAATGTTGCATATAACGGTTCAATAGTTTTTCCGAATCCCTCTCTGCACGGTATTTCTATGAGGAAATATGTTCTGTCGTTATTTGTTTCAATTACAGCTGGGGAAGAGCCATTCTTGCGCAACTCGTCTTGGATAGTTGGAATACCCGTTCCCCGACCTTCAGACAGTTGGAGTTCTTTGAAATAGTCACCTAATCGACGATTGCGGTAACGGCGGGATTTCAATCGTTCTGCCCTATGGATTGCATCCATTGTGATGGAACGGTCTGGACCGCCATAGTTCAGGATAGAAATTTTGTCTGGCTCTATGGTTATTTCCACTGGCTCACGCTCCTGGTAGTCTCTGTGATACAAGGCGTTGACCACAGACTCCTCGATAGCCTGATACGGATAATTGAAGAACGTTATAGACTCAGCCCTGTCTTTTGGCTTTATAATATTTTTCTTAATGACATTAGTTCGAAAATAATCAAGGGTTTGTTTTATCATTTCCGGCACAGAGCCAACAATTTTCGGGACTTCAGTCATGTTGTTGGGATTTTCAATGCAGCCATCAGGAAAAATAACTATGTCCACTTGCGTGACAGGGAAAAACTTGGCTGGATTTTTGCAGAACATCATAGCAGCGACGTTTTTCAAAAGTCGTTGTTCTGTCGGACCTGTAAACAAATCCATTAAATTAAGTATTTCTGTGAATGGTGTTTTGTCAAAAACCGAAGCCAAACGACTGTTTACGGTTTGCAGATAATCCAAGACCAATGTCGGGGATATATCCGTAATTTGGATGTTCTCATTTCCTCTTTCATCAAAAGGAACACGATTTGCCATCTCACGCAATTCGTCAAGCACATCCCCCTTAGCTGCTATACTGTTGCTTCCGCTTCGTACATACCATTTATATGGAGACTTGCTGACCGTGACACGCTCCCATACGCTATAAGGGCGGCTTAAACCCGCAGGGGCCCAAATAACAAGGACGTATTTTCCATCCACTTCCTGCATATCCACACGGGGCATATAATAAGGGTCAATCTTATTATTATACCCAATCATGTCTTTCTGTATCCTGTCGAGACTGTCAATAGGAATTCCCGCAACAGGGCGTTTTGCCATACCGTTTTCCTCCTCAACTCCTACGACAATATATCCTCCGCCAATATTATCAAAATCATTGGCAAAGGCACAGATGCTACGATATATACTATCTGGATTCCAACCTTTCTTGAAATCGATACGGTTGGACTCTATCTTGCGCTTATGCAACAGGTCTTCTATATTTATTGGAATTGGCATAAAAATTCAACTTAATTCATTATCAGTATGCAAATATAAGAAAATTAAGCTATATATCACATATTATTACAGTTTTTTGTTTTTGATTACAGCAGAACAATAGATTGTTCTTAATTTCATTATCTCAAGTTTCGCAAGTTGTCAGCAAGCATGTTTTCTTGTTTTTGCCAATGCGTCTGCCAAAGTTTATTAAAAATTCCTCAAATAGCGACAAACAGATAAACGAGGGGTAAAAATGTTGCGTCTGCCAAAACCAATCAAAAATCCGCATTACAGATACTTGTAGTGTCGATTCTTAAATTAAGTGGCGAAAACAGAAAAGA
>JAJPZD010000219.1 GCA_021204605.1 Prevotella sp. | reverse complement strand
GCTCCAAGGACGTAGGTGGGAGGCGAGGGTGTTGCACTTCTATGTTGAATGTACAGTTATGAAAAATTGTGTGTTTCAATATATCATTATGGGTTATCAAGCATTTTTAGGCAAAAACGAACTCTTAACTCTTAATTCTTAACTCTTAACTTGAAAAATCTCCGATTTTTCATTACCTTTGCAGCCGTAAAACATAACCATTAAATGGAAGAATTTCTATTGATTTTGCTGTTGATATTTATCAGCGGCATATTTTCTTTATCAGAGATGGCGATTATATCCGCGAGGAAAAGCTCGCTGTCAACAGATGAAAAAAAAGGAAGCAGGGGAGCAGCCGCCGCATTGCGATTGTACAACGACAGAAGCCGCTTCCTCTCAACCGTGCAGATAGGCAACACCCTTGTGAGCATCCTGACCGGTCTTTTTTCGGGTGCGGCTATGTCAACCGATGTCGGCGACCTGTTGGTGTGGGCAGGGATGCCTGAAAACTGGGCTTATCCTGTAGCACAGATAGTGATTATTATCATCGTAACCTATTTGATGATAATCTTCGGGGAACTTGTTCCTAAGCGTATAGCATTGAGCATGTCGGAGAAGGCATCGAAAATCATCTCCCGTCCCATGACTCTTTGGGCGAGGATAGCCAGTCCGTTTGTCTGGATTCTCTCAAAGAGTACGGAGGGTGTTGTGAAGATGCTCGGTGTCAAGACAGTAAAGGCGAAGATTACGGAGGAGGACATCAAGTCAATCATCGAGGAAGGCAGGGAAGTGGGTGAAGTGCAAGACGTGGAGCAGGACATCGTGGACCGGGTGTTCCGTCTTGGCGATTTGAAAATCAACTCCCTTATGACCCCACGTACCGACATCGTGATGCTCGACATAAGTTTTAAGACTGATGACGTGAAAAACGTGCTCAATGAGTCGCTCCATGAGGCATACCCGTTAACCGACACCAGTCTGGATAATATTTTGGGAGTGGTGTTGCTGAAAGATCTCGTATTGAAACTCGATGACAAGAAGCTGAATCTTGAGAAGATAATGACACCAGCCGTGTATTTCTATGAGAACATGAGTGTCTATAAGGCTCTTGAGCAGATGAAGGAAAAGAAGATTGCACAGGCGTTCATCTGCGATGAGTTCGGCAGTTTTCAGGGTATCATCACACTACGTGACATCCTCGAAGGACTTGTGGGCACTATCGAGGAGAAAAACGATGAGCCAGACATAATAAAACAAGAGGACCCAAACAGTTGGCTTATTGACGGTCAATGCTCATTCTACGATTTCCTCTATTATTTCGACATGGAAGATATGTACGACAAGAACCGTGACCCCGACTACACCACGGTGGCAGGACTTATAATCGAGCAGTTGAAGCATATCCCACAGACAGGCGAGAAAACCGACTGGCAATGCTTCACTATGGAGGTAATATGCATGGAGGGAGCGAGGATAGATAAAGTGTTAGTAAAGAAAGTGAAAAATGAAAAGTGAAAAATGAAAAATGAAGAAATAATAGGAATGTAATATCAGGTTAAAAAATTTGTAACAACCTGTTTGTACATTTGCCGCACAAGGATATAAATTTTTTGTGCGGCAAATTATTTTTAGAATTTATTAAGTTAAAAAGAATGGGTTAAACATCAAAATGAGCATATATGTACAACTGTCAAAATGTTACAAAGGAACGAAAAATAATGCAATGTAATATTTTTAACATTTGCATTAGTCGTTTTTATTACAAAAGATTTGGAAATAATTTACAATCATTGTATTTTTGTTGTTGATTTTTGCGAATCCACATTAAAATAATTTTTATTTTAAACCAAATGAGTTAAAGTTATGGAAAAAGAAAACTGTGGTAAAACCCCATGGCAGAGGAGGATTAACGTTCTCTTTTTAATGATGCTATTGGGATTGGTGAGTACCCCTTTCGCGTTGGCAACGGAAAAGAGTGACGCATCGGTGCTGCAAGGTGCCCAACAACAGCGAAATGTGGTAAAAGGTATTGTTTTAAGCGAGACTGGTGAGCCAATCATCGGAGCGAGTGTGGTTGTCAAAGGAAATGCCGGTAACGGAACTGTTACTGACATGGACGGAAACTTCACGCTCCCTGTAAACAGTTCATCCGCCACGTTGGTAATCTCTTACATTGGTTACACTTCACAGGAAGTGAAAGCCGATTTTGCAAAAACCATGCGTATCTCTCTGAATCCTGACAACTACACTATCGACGAGGTTGTCATCACGGGATATGGTACATTCAAGAAATCGGCCTACGCCGGTTCAGCGTCAACGGTAAAGACAGGCAACGTACAGGACGTGCCGGCAGTAAGTTTCTCCGACTTGCTGCAGGGAGCAGCTCCCGGCGTGCAGATAAGTTCCAGTTCAGGACAGCCTGGCGGTGCCACGTCAATCAACATACGTGGTATGGGCTCATTCAACGCATCCAACTCCCCTCTGTATGTAATTGATGGCGTGCCGATGATTTCAGGTGACGTCTCCTCATTGGACTCATCGAGTGGATTGGATATCATGTCAACTATCAGCAACTCCGACATCGAGAGTATCACGGTGATAAAAGATGCAGCGGCAGCCTCTCTTTACGGTTCACGTGCCGCCAACGGTGTCATAATCATCACGACAAAGAAAGGAAAGTTGGGAAGACCGAAAGTATCTCTGAAAGCCGACTGGGGATTTACCGACTTCGCCATGCAGTACCGCCCCGTAATGAGCGGTGAGGAGCGTCGTGAATACATCTACGATGCACTGTATCGTGGATATAAAAGAGATTACCCTAATAAGGGTGAGGATGCGGCTATCGCATACGCCGATGAATACATTGATGACTATGCCCCAGTGCCATGGTGCGGATATATCGACTGGGATGACGTACTTTTCAAGACAGGAAAGCATGAGAATTATGAGGCCTCCATATCAGGCGGCACCGACCAGTTCAAGTATTATTCCTCACTTTCGTACATGAAACAGGATGGTGTTACGATGAATTCCGGTCTGGAGCGTATCAGCGGGCGTGTAAACATGGAATACAAGGCTACAAAGCATTTCACACTCGGAGCGAACATACTTTTCTCACACGTAAACCAGGATGTTTACAGTGAGGGTACGAGCTACACATCACCGTTCTATTCCTCACGTAACTGCGTTGTTCCTTCCGACGCTATCTACAACGAGGACGGAACATGGAACCGTGATTTCATCCGTAACTCCGACCGTAACCCATTGCTTTCAATGATGTACGACTATCAGCGTGAATATATCACCCGTTACTTCACCACCGTGTGGGGTGAGTACGAGTTCATCAAGAACCTGAAATTGAAGTCAACATTGAGCTATGATAATGACAACAACAAGGGTGTCCAGTGGTACGACCCACGCACGTCCAACGGTGATGACTACAACGGAGAGATGTACAAGGCTATGTACGAGCGCGACAAATTGGTTTGGCAGAACCAACTCACCTATAATATCACACTTAATCAAGACCACCATTTGGATGCGTTGATAGGATATGAGGTTGACGACCAAAAACGCGACTATCTCTCTGGCGAAGGGACTAATTTCGCAAGTTATGCAAAGAACGCCTTGAGCAACGCCTCAACGGTGAGTTCCGTTGGCGGCTCTGACAGGCGCACACGTATGGTTTCCTACTTAGGACGTATCAACTATGACTATCAGGAGAAATATTTCATAGGTGGAAGTTATCGTATGGATGGCAG
>JAJPZD010000181.1 GCA_021204605.1 Prevotella sp. | reverse complement strand
CTAAGGAAAATGGAACAGTAAAGAGTAAGTTTAATTGGAATCCGGTGATTAATGCGATCATTCAGGTAGAAAGCGAGGGAAATCCCAAAGCTGTAAAAGGCAGGACATGCGGAGCGATGCAAATATCCCCCATTTTGGTAGCAGAATGTAACAATATCCTCGAAAAGAGGAATAGCAAGAAAAGATACACGTTGGCAGACCGCTTCAACGTTCAGAAGTCTAAAGAGATGTTCATTCTAATACAGCTTCACTACAATCCGGAAAATAATGTGGAGAAGGCGATACGCTCATGGAATGGTGGTCAGCGATATAGCATAAAGGCTACGCAGCGTTACTACAACAAGGTGATGAAGTTGCTTAAATAAGCAAATTATAAATCCAACAAGAAGCTCTGTAACTTTTCAGACAACAGTCAGAAAGTTACGGAGTTTTTTCTTTATTATATTGCGAAGATGGCAAATATGTCAGTGAAATGATGTAAAAAAGGCGAAAAGTTACACATAATTCTTAAATAACAGAGATATTTCGGAAAATGGCATTATATTTGTAAAAAATATGATGAAATCAAAAATTTATAACTATGTCAACAATTGGAATTATTATTTTAGTGGTTGTCTTACTGGTAGTAATCTGGTGCATTAGCCTGTACAACAACTTGGTTAAATTGAGGAACAACCGTGAGAATGCTTTCGCAAACATCGATGTGCAGTTGAAACAGCGACATGACCTCGTGCCACAACTCGTATCTACAGTGAAGGGTTATGCAACCCATGAGCGCGAGACGTTGCAGAAAGTTACCGATGCCCGCGCGGCAGCCATGGGAGCGACCACCATAAATGATAAGATAAAGACGGAGAACGCCTTGTCAAGTGCGTTGACAGCGCTGAAAATATCTCTTGAGGCTTATCCCGATCTGAAAGCCAACCAAAATTTCCTGCAGTTGCAGAGTGAGATCTCGGATATCGAAAACAAACTTGCCGCCGTCCGCCGTTTCTTCAATTCAGCAACCAAAGAGTTGAACAATGCCGTACAGACATTCCCGTCGAATATCTTCGCGAAACTTTTCGGCTTCCACAAAGAACCGATGTTCGAGGTGCCGCAAGAGGAACGCGCCACATACGACAAAGCCCCCGAAATAAATTTCTGAAGACAAAATTTATAAAGTTCCGATTAAGCGAGAGCTATGCCAAGCTCGCTTGAGCATTGCAGAGCGTGAGGAACTTCACGCCAAAGGCGTAATTTTCATTTGAATACATTCGGACCCCGTCCGCATCACATTTTTAACTCTTAACTCTTAACTCATAATGAGATATGTCGGAATGTACACCCAGATCAGGCGCAACAATATGCTTACGATAGTGTTGCTTTTGATGTTTCCTGTTATCATATTAGGCATGATCTGGATATTCTTGGCATTGTTGAACTATTTCGGCAATGGCTATTACGATGCGTATGGCAACGTGGTACACCAGCTTGATGCGGAGACAGTGAACTATTATTTCATGAACACCATTCCATGGGTGATTGTAGGAGTAGGCGTATGGTTTATCATAGCATATTTCTCCAACACCACTATGGTGCGTAACGCCACCGGCGCACACCCTGTGACACGCATGGAAAATCCCCGTATCTACAACATAGTGGAAAATCTCTGCATGACATGCAACATGGACATGCCTAAGATAAACATCGTCAACGACCGGCAGCTCAACGCTTTCGCCAGCGGGATAGACAAGAAAAGCTACACTGTAACGTTGACAACGGGAATTATAGACCGTCTCAACGACGACGAGCTGGCAGGCGTGATTGCCCACGAGTTGACGCATATCCGCAACCGCGACACTCGCCTGCTTATCACAAGTATTATTTTTGTGGGTATCATCTCTACTATCATGAGTTTGGTGATACAGATGATGTACAACGCTATGTGGTTCGGAGGAGGAAGGCGTAGGAGCAGCGACGAGAAAAACAGTGGCATTTCCATTGTCGTCATCCTGCTCATCGGCGTGATTTGCTGTGCCATCGCCTATTTCTTCACATTGATAACACGTTTCGCAATATCGAGGAAAAGAGAATACATGGCAGATGCCGGTGGCGCGGAACTATGTGGCAACCCATTGGCTCTTGCCTCTGCGTTGCGCAAGATTTCAGGCGATCCAGGGCTGAGCAACGTGAAAAGAGACGACATAGCCCAACTGTTCATAATCCACCCGCAGCATTTCGCACCTGGAATAATGAGTTTTTTCAACTCACTTTTCAGTACTCACCCCGACACGAAAAAAAGAATAGAGATTTTGGAGCAGTTCTGATTTAATCCATAGCCTTAATATCTTACCATAGACACAACAATGAGCAACAAGAAAGGTTTGATAGCACTGAGTCCGTTGATTGTTTTCATCGGCCTTTACCTTATTACGTCAATCATTGCCAACGACTTCTATGCCGTGCCTATTAGTGTGGCATTCCTTATTTCCAGCATCTACGCCGTAACCATCTCACGGGGCTCTACGCTCTCCGAACGCATTGTTACGTTTAGCCGAGGGGCGGGAACGGAGAACATAATGCAGATGTTGTGGATATTTGTTCTTGCAGGTGCTTTCGCAAGTACTGCAAGGGAAATAGGTTGTATAGATTCAACAGTTAATCTGATGTTGCGCATTCTTCCTGGCAACATGGTGTTGTCTGGAATATTCCTCGCCACCTGCATAATCAGTCTTTCTATCGGCACAAGCGTAGGCACTATCGTAGCCCTCGTGCCCATCGCCGCTGGATTGGCGCAAGGAACAGGCACGAGCATTTCACTCATGACAGCCGTGGTGGTGGGCGGTGCTTTCTTCGGCGACAACCTATCGTTCATTTCCGACACTACCATAGCCGCCACTTCGTCACAAGGCTGCAGAATGAGCGATAAGTTCAAGGCGAACTCTTTCATTGCCATTCCGGCGGCAATAGTGATTCTCATCCTTTATACCGTTATGGGTCTTGACATAAGTTCTCCTACCGATGTTTCGCCTGCAAATTATATAAAGATATTGCCATACGCCGCCGTTCTCATAACCGCCTTCATGGGCTTCAATGTCATGACTGTATTGACAATAGGTATTGCACTCACGGGGATTATCGGTTTCGCCGACGGATCATACAACCTATACGGCTGGTTCAGTGCTATGGGGAAAGGTGTTCTTGACATGAGTGAACTCATCATCATCACAATGCTTGCAGGAGGACTGTTTGAGGTGATACGCAGTCAGGGTGGTATCGACTACATAATACAGAAGATTACACGGCACATTCATGGCAAACGGGGTGCGGAATTTGTTATAGGCTCTCTTGTGGCATTAGCAGACGTATGCACCGCAAACAACACCGTGGCAATAATCACCATAGGTGGAATAGCTAAGAAAATCAGTGATGCATTCGGTATAGACAATCGTAGAACGGCAAGTATTCTTGATACAGCAGCCTGCTTCATGCAGGGCATAATTCCCTACGGAGCTCAAATCCTTATGGCGGCGGGATTGGCAAGACTGAACCCTATCGACATTTTACCTTATCTCTATTATCCTTACGTGTTGGGACTCGTAACTGTACTTTCTATCATTTTCAGATTTCCAAAAAAATACGCATGATTTTTCTTGCTCTCCTCACCCAATGTAGGGACTTGATTTATCATGTCCGCACGCCACAACGGGGTGTATAATACACAAAAAATCCATGCCTGGTCGGGCATGGATTTTCTGTAAAAAACGGCGGCTACC
>JAJPZD010000051.1 GCA_021204605.1 Prevotella sp. | reverse complement strand
TCTTGCCAATAGCAATAGGCAATTCCATTGTTGTCTCCTGAAATTTCTTGGAGTTCAATATGCTCTCCATCGAAACTATGTTTTGCTTTGCATTCGGCACCTCGATGCCTATTGTCCCCTTACCCGGAATCGGAGCGATGATACGTATGCCAAGAGCGGCAAGGCTAAGGGCTATGTCATCCTCCAAATTCCTTATCTTCGATATCCTGACACCCTCAGCAGGGGTAATCTCATATAGTGTAATAGTAGGTCCCACAGTAGCACTGATTGTCCTTATCTGCACTCCGAAGTTGTTCAACACCTCCACGATACGATTCTTGTTGGCAGTCTGCTCCTTCATATCGATATATGGCTTGCCATCGTTCTCGTAGGTCTTAAGCAAGTCGAGGGTCGGATATTTGTATTTCGTCCACGGCTCCTTAGGATTTATCGGAACAGACAAATCTGTACTGCCCGACACGTCACCGGAACTCGCCGCAGCCTCCTGCTTGGAGTCAACGATTTCCAATTGCACGTCATTACCTCCCTGTTTATCGTCCTTTTGCTCCTCACCATTCTGAACCCCCTCAGTGGCAACAGGCTCTCCATTCTCAGGAAACTCCACTTTCTGTGTTTGCGGATCATCAAACACTAATTGTTCTTCTGCCTGACCTTCAGTCACCGTCCCCGCTTCTTCTGACTGTGCCTCATTTGTTACCACAAACTTGACCTTTCTTGATAGGGCCTTCACTGGATTGAGCACCTTCCTCACCACATTGATTGTCTCCTTACTTATATATGTGAGGAAAAACAGGGCTGTCAGTGCGAGAATTATCATCAGACCAGGCACGCCGACGATATTTTCTATCCACTGGCAACAGAATAGTCCGTGATCTCCACCTGGATTGTACACCTGGCTGCCTATGATAGGTGTGAGGATTTTCGCCGAAGCTATCGACAACCATATCATCACGACAGCCATACAAAGAAAACACTTAAGCAGATTCACATCGTATGCCTTGACGATTTTAAGACCGGCAAGCCCCATGAAAAGTGGAACGAAAAATGCGGAAAATCCAAAACATTTCGCTATTAGAAAATACGACACAAAAGCCCCAAAAGCATTACAACTGTTGTGGAACGCCTTATTGGTATTGAATATCTCCCCAGGACGCAGGTCAAGCACAAGACTCTGGTCATCGGCTGCAGTGGAAAAATATGAGCAGAAAGCTATAATGATGTATATCGCAAGGAATATAAGGGTTATCCCGACAATGAAGTTTATAATGTCATTGTGCAAGATGTTCTTGAATCCGACCACCTCACTAAACGACTTTGTTGTATTATTACTATTACTGCTTTTCTTTTTCTTAGCCATCAGTTTTTAATGACTGGATATTTATTATGCAAAAGTAATTGAAAATTATTATATTAAGTTACAAAGCTGCTCTTTTTTTTATATTTTTGCAAACTGTTAAACACAGCGTATGAAGAAAATCATATATAACAAGTTTGACAAAAATTTGATTCCTGATTTGCCGAAAGTCGTTTTCCAAGGACGCATTTTTGTCATAACGACACCTGATGAGGCGGCGAAAGCCGTAGATTACCTGCTTTCACAACCAATATTAGGCGTTGACACCGAAACACGACCATCTTTCAAAAAGGGTCAGACTCGCAAGGTCTCTTTGCTTCAGGTTGCCTCACATGACTCTTGTTTCCTTTTCAGACTCAACCTCATCGGATTGACCGACCCTCTGATAAGACTATTGGAAGATACAACAGTGCCCAAAATCGGACTGTCGCTGCGCGATGACATACAATCGTTGAGAAAACGCAAGGATTTCAACTACGGCAAGTTCATCGACTTGCAAAGACATGTTGGGGAACTTGGCGTAACTGACATGAGTCTACAAAAACTCTATGCCAATTTCTTCCATGAGAAAATCAGCAAAACAGCAAGGCTAAGCAACTGGGAAAACGACGTTTTGACCGAAAAGCAAAAATCATACGCCGCAACCGACGCTTGGGCGTGCATAATGCTGTACGAAGAACTGCAACGATTGGAGAATACCGGCGACTACGTATTGATAACCGTGAAGGATGATGCATCAGATAATCTATCCGAGATATCACCTAACCCTCAGAAACAATTGAATGATGTATAGACAAGTATATTTGAAAAAAGGCAAGGAAGACAGCCTGAAACGCTTTCATCCGTGGGTGTTCTCCGGAGCTATCAGCCATATTGACGATGGCATTGAGGAGGGAGACGTGGTAAGAGTGATTACCTGTCAAGGCGACTTCATCGCAGTAGGACATTACCAAATAGGGAGCATCGCTGTGCGCGTACTGTCTTTCGAGGACATAAAAATAGACGACTCTTTCTGGAAAGAACGGCTTCTATCAGCTCTCTCAATGCGGCAACGCATCGGCTTAGCCGACAACCCCGACAACAACACCTTCCGACTTGTTCATGGAGAGGGCGACAACCTGCCAGGATTAGTAATCGACTGCTACGGAAAGACTGCTGTTTTACAGGCTCACAGTGTGGGTATGCACGTCTGCCGCAACGACATAGCACGCATGCTTATAGATGTGATGGGCAACCGTATCTGCAATATATTCTACAAAAGCGAGACCACACTGCCTTTCAAAGCCGACCTCGGACAAGAAAACGGCTTTCTTTATGGTGGCAGCAACGATAACATAGCTATGGAAAACGGACTGAAATTCCATGTTGACTGGTTGAAAGGCCAGAAAACAGGCTTTTTCATCGACCAGAGAGACAACAGAAAACTGCTTGAGAGTTATGCCAAAGACAAAATAGTCCTCAATATGTTCTGTTACACGGGAGGCTTCTCATTCTATGCCATGAGGGGCGGGGCAAAGACTGTTTACTCCGTTGACAGCAGCGAGAAAGCCATAGAACTGACAAATGCCAATGTGGAGCTGAACTTCCCTGACGACAAGCGCCATCTGGCTTTCTGTGATGATGCGTTCAAGTTTTTGGATGCTTCAAAAAACTTGTATGACCTTATTATTTTAGACCCCCCGGCTTTCGCAAAGCACCGCTCCGCCCTCCATAACGCTCTTAAAGGTTACACTCGTCTCAACGTGAAAGCTCTTGAACGTACCAAGAAAGGCGGCATTCTTTTCACCTTCAGTTGCAGCCAAGTGGTAACGAAAGACAATTTCCGCAATGCCGTCTTCACGGCAGCTGCCCTCACCGGCAGAAAAGTGAGCATTCTGCACCAGTTGCACCAGGCTGCCGACCATCCTGTTAATATCTATCACCCCGAAGGCGAATACCTCAAAGGTCTGGTTCTTTATGTTGAGTAAACCGTTTCTAAAGAAAATATCGGAATTCATAGCTTCACATAATCTGCTGAACAGGGAAGAAATACAACTCGTGGCTCTGTCAGGAGGCGCCGACAGCGTATGCCTGACACTTGCGCTACTGCAATTGGGTTATCCCATAGAGACTGCTCACTGCAATTTTCACTTGCGTGGCGAAGAGTCTGAACGCGACGAAAACTTCTGCACTGAATTTTGTAAAAAAAATGGCATCAAGCCACATCTCGCACATTTCGACACTGTCTCCTTCGCCAAAATGCACAAGATAAGTATCGAAATGGCTGCACGAGAACTAAGATATACCTATTTCAGACAGTTGAGAAAAGATATCGGGGCCGAGACAATATGTGTGGCGCACCACCAGGACGACTCCGTGGAAACAGTCATTATGAATCTTATAAGAGGAACCGGAATAAATGGCCTTACAGGCATACAGGCAAAAAACGGATATATCGTGCGCCCATTGCTTTGCGTGACACGCAACGAGATAGAAAACGAACTGAAAGCAGAGTGTCAGGACTTCGTTACCGACAGTACGAACCTCGTGGATGACATGGTAAGAAACAAAATCCGACTCGACATCATCCCTCTGATGAGAAAGATAAACCCTTCGGTCAACGACAGTATCGCAAAGACGGCGGAACGTCTCGGAGAGATAACACGCGCCTTCAACTCCATTATTGAAAATGAGGCAGAACATGCCGTAAGCAAAGACAGAGACGATATTTCAAAAATCTCAATAAATTCAATAAAAGCATCCGTCTCACCAGAAAACTTGCTGTTCCATATTCTCAAAACATACACCTTCACCCCATCACAGATAGAACAGGTTTACAATTCGTTGGATTCTGAACCTGGCAGGCTTTTCTTCTCTCCTACTCACCAACTTCTTATCGACAGGGATGTCATAATCATCGAACCTTTGTCCGAAGCTATCCAGAAAATCATTACCATCCCCGAAGAAGGTACATACGTATTCAACGAGAAAATCAAATTCCGTGTGGAAATTGCCGATTACAACAAAGACACCATAATTAATAAGGAGAAAAACTGTGTTTGTGCCGACCTGTCAAAATTAATACTTCCACTTACAATTCGTAACACAAAAATCGGTGACCGTTTCATCCCTTTCGGGATGAAAGGCTCAAAACTCGTGAGCGACTATTTGACCGACATTAAACTAAACCTCTTTGAGAAAAAACGCCAACTCGTGCTTACAGATTCTAACAACAAGATTATCTGGCTCGTCAACAACCGACCTGACAATCGATTTCGCATAGATGACAAGACAAAAATAATGTTAAAAATTACCTGCATTACAAATTGACACTTTTTGTGGAATGTTAATATGTTTGTTGATACAATAAATTGATTTTCAGTAGATTATTATGGATTCTTGTGCATAAAAGGTTTTTGCCACTCTGTTGAAAAATGTAATTTTTTACTCAAAAAACACCGTTTTATTAATATTTGATAACAAGTCGCTCCTTTGTCGTTCTTTTTCTCTAATTAGTCGAAACATTTAAAATAAACACAAAAATTATTAAAAAAGAAAACGTAATTATTTGTGTATTAAAAAAAATATTATATTTGCAACATGTTTAATTAGGCACCAGGCATTTGGTGAAAACGCATGGATTTGCCTCCTGTCTTTTGCCACAAAATTATAGGATAACAATTAGATAAAAGAAAAGGTATGGTTAAGTACAACGTAAGATTCAATAGTAGCAAGGATGCAACTTATTGCACCCTCGTGAACCCTAAGTTGGTACGCAATTTGAAGACGAAGATTATTAATAGGATAGAAAAAAAGAAAAAGTACCGGGAGAAAAAGTATTCTGCCAAAAACCTGGCAAAAGAGTTAGGTACCAACTCCCGATACATCTCTGCCGTATTAAACATCGCCTTCGGGATGAATTATGCGACTTTTGTCAACAAGTATCGCATTGAAGAATCCAAAAAATTGCTCGTCGACAAAGAGAACGATGACTTGACAATGGAAGAAATAAGCGACATGGTTGGTTTTTCCAACCGTCAAACTTTCTATGCTTCCTTCTACAAGTTTGAGGGTGTCACACCGAGGCAATATAAGTTGGAGCATACGAAGTAGATTGTTGATGCGACAATGGGCAATGACATAACTGACAGACTTTTCGCCTTCAACACAGGCGAGAGGTTTGAAGACATACAGCTTCTTAGGTATCGACTTGATAACTTCGAGGACTTATCATTAAGGCAGAAACAATTGGTTTTCTGCCTTTCTCAAGCCTCTTTATTTGGCAGGGATATCACTTTTGACCAGTTCGGAAAATACAACCTCTTAATACGTAAATTATTTGAGACAATCTACCAGAATTACAGTGGAGACCGTAACACTGATGACTTCAAGGCATTAGAAGTGTACCTCAAGAGAGTATGGTTCTCAAACGGTATCTATCACCATTACGGCTGTGAGAAATTCAAACCTTGTTTCTCAAAAGTTTTCTTCATAAATACTATCAAGTCTTTAGACAAAACATGCCTCCATTTAAATGGTTACGACAATATCGACGCTCTTTGTGAGGAACTGTTGCCTGTAATCTTCGACCCTGACGTGTTCCCTGTAAAGGTGAACAAGAAAGACGGAGATGACTTGATACTGACTTCAGCATGCAATTTCTATGATGGTGTCAGCCAGGAAGAAGTGGAGAACTATTATCTTGTCTTGAAAGACGTTGACGACAAAGAACCATTGTCTTACGGTCTGAATACTACTGTAGTTAAAGAATACAACAATATCCGAGAAGACATCTGGTATCTTAATGGCAAATACGGCGCCGCAATAAACAAGATAGTATATTGGTTGGAAAGAGCATTGAAATTTGCAGAAAACGAAAAACAGTTTGACGTTATAAGTTCACTAATCAAATATTACAAGACAGGCAGTCTGCGGGAATTTAACAACTACTGTATCCAGTGGGTCGGCGACAACAACTCGTATATCGACTTCATAAATGGTTTCATAGAAGTTTATGATGACCCGTTAGGACTGAAAGGCACGTGGGAAGGACTCGTGGAATACCGTGATGTAAAAGGATCAGAACGCACGAAACTAATCAGCGACAACGCTCAATGGTTTGAGGACAACTCCCCCATAGATACTCGCTTCAAAAAACCTCTGGTAAGCGGAGTATCGGCTAAAGTAATATGCGCCGCCATGTTAGGAGGTGGCGAATACCCCTCAACGGCTATCGGAATAAATTTGCCCAATGCCGACTGGATAAGGGCAAGGTACGGCAGCAAGAGTATCACAATAAGCAACATAATTTATGCATACAACCAGGCGGCAAGAGGAAACGGTTTCATCGATGAGTTTGTTATTGACGAACCGACTAAGGAAATGATAAGAAAATACGGGGACATCTGCGACGTGATACACACAGACCTTCACGAATGTTTAGGACATGGTAGTGGACGGCTGCTCGAAGGCGTTGACCCCGATGCGTTAAAAGCATACGGCAACACTATTGAGGAAACAAGAGCCGACCTGTTCGGACTGTATTTTGCGGCTGACGAGAAACTCGTGCAGCTTGGTCTTCTGCCAAACAGTCAGGCATACAAGTCAGAATATTACACATTCATGATGAACGGACTACTCACTCAACTTGCAAGAATCCAGAAAGGCAACAACATAGAAGAAGCACACATGCGCAACCGTGCTCTGATTGCCCACTGGTGCTACGAAAAAGGAAAAGCACACAATGTGGTGGACTTAGTAAAACACAACGGCAAGACATTCGTGAGAATAAACAGTTACGAACAACTGCGAAACCTATTCGCTTCACTACTCGCTGAAATACAAAGGATAAAAAGCGAGGGCGACTATGAGGCGGCACGCAACATCGTGGAAAGTTATGGCGTAAAGGTTGACCTGACATTGCACGAAGAAATATTGAAACGCTACAATAAGTTGGGCATCCCTCCTTATAAAGGTTTCATAAACCCTGTTCTCACACCCGTAACCGACAAAGACGGCAACGTTACCGACATTGCCGTTGACTATACAGAAAGCTACATGCAACAGATGCTGCGCTACAGTAAAGAGTATGCCACCCTAATATAATGAAGATGAAACCAGAGACACTGAAAATACTAAAACAGATAAAGAGCCGCTTCAGACTGATGATGAACGGTGTAGTGGCACATTCAATGCGCAACAAAGGACTTGACTACAAAATTAACTGGGGCATCTCTTTCCCTGAACTAAAACGAATGGCAAACGAATACGATAAGGATTATGACTTGGCCATAGCTCTCTGGAAAGAGGATATCAGGGAATGTAAAATCCTCGCCACTCTCTTAATGCCCCCAAACGAAATGCTGGTGGATATGGCAGAACTCTGGGTGAGTGAGATAACCAACTATGAAATCGCAGAGATGGCTGCTTTCAACCTGTTTCAATACATCGACGACGCAAAGAACTTAGCTCTGAAATGGCTGTCTTCAGATAAGGACACCGTTATGATTTGCGGCTATAATGTCCTTTCCAGACTGTTTATAAAAGACAAAAAACTTTCATTCAGGGAGATAAACGAGTTCATCGACCAGTCGCAAGCTGTCTTGGACGGTGACAATATACCCGTGCGACATGCCGCTCTTAACAGCCTTTCTCGTTTCTCAGAAATTAGTGATGAGCATAAGAGGATTGTAGTTACTGCATTGAAAAACACAAATTTATCGGTCTTATAATTGGGGGTTCAAAAAAATACATTAACTTTGTGCTAAGAAAGCTGTACTGTTGTCTCTAATGACAGCTCTATTAGAAATATTTCCAATGTGGATATAAAGAGGATAATAAGCAACACTCTCAAAATAGTCATGCCGTTAGCCTTAGGCGGAACGATACTTTATTGGATGTATCGGGGCTTTGACTTCAAGAGCATAAAAAACATTCTTCTCAACGAGATGAACTGGACGTGGATGATATTGTCATTCCCATTCGGCATCCTCGCGCAGATGTTTCGTGGCTGGAGGTGGAGACAGACCCTTTCTCCCATTGGTGAGCACCCAAGAACATACACTGCCATAAACTCCATATTCATATCATACGCAGTAAGTCTTGTTATACCAAGAATAGGCGAATTCATGCGTTGTGTAGTGCTGAAAAAACATGACGGTGTATCTTTCCCAAAAGCTTTGGGTACCGTGGTAACAGAAAGGGTTATCGACTCTCTACTTGTGGCAATAGTAACCGGCTTAACCCTGTTGATACAAATGCGTATGTTCTCTACGTTCTTCTCTCAGACAGGCACGAGCATGAACTCTTTTTTCAGTAGGTTCTCAACCACAGGATACATCGTTACGGCAATCTGCGGCCTCGCAGCACTCATATTGCTACATTTCCTGTTGAAAAAACTGTCGCTCTATGAAAGGGTGAAAACAACGTTAAGCGGAATATGGCAAGGAATAATATCTCTTAAGAATGTAAAAAACATCCCCCTGTTCCTGTTTTACACCATCGCAATCTGGGTATGCTACTTCCTGCATTACTACCTTACTTTCTTCTGCTTCGAATTTACGGCAAACCTCGGACTGCAATGCGCCCTTGTGACATTCGTAGTAGGAAGCATCGCAGTGATAGTGCCCACTCCTAACGGGGCGGGACCTTGGCATTTCGCCGTAAAAACAATGCTCATACTCTATGGTATCAGCGACGTTAATGCCCTCTATTTTGTGCTTATCGTACACACCGTACAGACACTGCTTGTAATAATACTTGGCATATATGGCTGCAATGCTTTGGCTTTTACAGACAAATTAAGAAAAAATAAATAAAAAAATTAATATTTTTTCATTATGAGCGAAATTAAAAATTTGAAACCAGAATGCATCTGGAGAAACTTCGATGCATTGACACATGTTCCACGCCCTTCAGGACATTTGGAAAAAGTACAACAGTTCCTTCTCGACTTCGCAAAAAAAAATGGTGTTGAGGCTTACAAAGATGAAGCCGAGAACATCGTGATGAGAAAGCCCGCAACACCTGGTATGGAAAACAGAAAGACGGTAATCCTTCAGGCTCACATGGACATGGTGCCACAGAAAGAATTGTCAAGTAACCATAACTTTGAAACCGACCCTATCCAAACTTATATCGACGGTGACTGGGTAAAGGCAAAAGGCACAACATTAGGTACTGACGATGGCTTAGGCGTAGCTGCTATAATGGCGGTAATGGAGGCTAAAAACCTGATACACGGACCGATAGAAGCCCTTATAACAGCCGATGAGGAAACCGGCATGTTCGGTGCTAACGCATTGCCATCAACACAACTGAAAGGTGAAATACTTCTCAACCTTGACACAGAGCAAGAAGGAGAGATGATTATAGGCAGTGCCGGCGGTATCGACATCACCGCAACTCTAAGCTACAAGGAAACTGAAAGTGAAAAAGATGACATCGCCATTAAGCTAACAGTAAAAGGCCTCAAAGGTGGACACTCTGGATTGGAAATTGGCGAGGGACGCGGCAACGCCAACAAAATGCTCGTTCGCATTATTCGTGAAGCCATTGCAGATAATGAGGCTCAGTTGGCAAGCTGGCACGGCGGAAACATGCGCAACGCAATTCCTTTCCAGGCAGAGGCTGTCATTACATTACCGAAAGAAAACAAAGACAACCTGCTGGCTTTGGCTGCTTACTATAAAGAAATCTTCAACGAGGAATACAAGGGTATCGAGAACGACATTGACGTAACGGCGCAAGACGTGGCTCTCCCAGCAACCGTTGTGCCACAAGAAATACAAGACAACCTCGTAAATGCCATATATGCTGCCCACAACGGCGTATGGCGTTACATCCCCTCTATTCCTAATATCGTTGAAACATCCTCAAACCTCGCCATCATCGACATAGCCAACGGTGAGGCGTCCATTCAGATCCTCGCCCGCAGCTCAAGTGAGAGCAAGAAAAAAGAAATTGCAACATCGCTACATAGCTGCTTCAACATGGCCGGGATGAAAGTGGTGTTCGGCGGTGCTTACGGTGGCTGGGATCCCAACACCGACAGTGAACTGATTAAGGTGATGCGCAAAATCTACAAGGACTTGTTCAATGAGGAACCAACAGTACAGGTGGTACACGCCGGATTGGAGTGCAGTATCATCCTTTCTAAGTACCCTGTACTCGACATCTGTTCATTCGGCCCTACACTCCTATCACCTCATACACCTAACGAGCGTGCCTTCTGGCCCTCAGTACCTAAGTTCTGGGCTCTGCTCACTAAGACGCTTGAGGAAATACCGGCAAAATAAATCATTCTCATCTATACAAATGCGTTTCAGGTTTTATGTTGACCTGAAACGCATTATAATTATTCTTGATATCACTAAAAGCATGCGACTCAAAAAGAAAACGTTCCATGAGATCATACGGTTTGCTGTCGTTGGAGTGGCGGCAACCGTGTTGCACTATGGCATTTATTTCCTTCTTTACAATATAATAAATGTCAAGATTGCATTCTCCATTGGATATGCAATAAGTTTCATCTTCAACTACATCTTCTCCGCACGCTTCACTTTCAGAAAAAAAACAACTGTAAAGAATGGCTTCGGTTTCGGAGCAGCCCACCTGTTCAACTACCTGTTGCAGATGACATTGCTGCATGTTTTTCTATGGCTCGGTGTCAGTAAGCCAATAGCTCCCCTTCCTGTTTACTGCATAGCCATACCCACCAATTTCTTATTGGTACGGTTTGTTTTCAGTAAACTTAAATGAATTTATTAATACCTACATTTTAAATACCAATCGCGAAGAATACCTTTTGGAATGCCATTTCGGACAGCCTCATCCAAGAAATCCTTCGCCTCCTTTCTCCTGTTCAACGCAAGAAGTACCTCAACCTTGGAAACAACTATATCCTGTCTGTAGGGAGTAATTTCAAGTGCTCTGTTAAAATCATACAGGGCTATATCGTATGATTTCATTTCCTTTTCCAACTCTCCTCTTGCCACGTAAATCACACTGCTGTCCGGATACATCTCCACAAGATTGTTCAGCAAGTCTAATGCCTCATCATATCGTTTAAGACATGTGAATGTATAGGCTAATCCAAGACCTGCTTCCATGTTGTAGGGAGATATTTTCAAAAAATCCTCATAATCATTCCTCGCCAACTCATACCGCCGCAGATTATTATTCGCATAAGCACGATAATACAAAGCAGGAAGGTTCTTCTTGTCATTCTTAAGAACGCTGTTGCACTCCTCAATAGCATTCTCCCATTCTAAAAGCTGCAGGTTTACAGCAGCCTTTCTAAGGTGCAGACTTGTTGAATTGGGGTCATACTGTATAAGTCCGTTAAGCACACTCAACGAATCACGCCATTGCTTTGGTGTCTGCGAATAGGCAGATACTACAACCAACAACAGCGTCAGAATATGGTAAATCCTCGTCTTGATTATTCTTCTTTGTTCTCGGCATCAATAGCCTTAATCTTCTCACGCACAAGATTCATATCATCCTTCAACTTTTGTACCTTACGGTTCATCTCGTCTATCAGACTGCTTCCCTTCTTGCTTGATGCGTTGAGGAAACCAAGATTGTTCTCGTATGTCTGAACTTCTTGTTTGAGAGTCTCATAACGGCGCAACAGACGCATACGCTCGTTATCCAATGCATCTACACTCTTCTCCGCAACATTTCTCAAGTTGCTCTTGTATCTGTCAAGACGACGGCGCGACGTCGTTATGTTGAGCTCCTTATATATCCTGTCGAGAATATCATGATACTCTTTATAGAGTTTATCCTTCTCCTTGAATGGAACATGACCAATAGCATTGTACTGGTCGATGATGTCCTGCACATTCTCTTGCACACTGCTATCACCAGCCTCAACGATAGCCTTCAACTCCTCTATCAAGGCTCGCTTCTTCTCTAAATTGGCACGTTCCTCGCTCCTCGTACCCGCATTCACACTGTTGCGCGCCTCAAAGAAATGATTACATGCAGAGAGAAAATCATTCCACAGCTTGTCACCGTATTTCTTTGGCACCACACCTATCGTCTTCCATTCCTTCTGCAATGCTATCAGTTTGTCGCTCGTTGCCTTCCAATCGGTACTGTCCTGTAATGCCTGTGCCTGCTCCACAAGTGCCTTCTTCTTCTCAGCATTCTCAGAAAACTGCTGTTTCATGCCCTTGAAAAACTCTGCTTTCCTGCCAAAAAACTCATCGCAAGCAGCACGGAAACGCTCGAATATCTTTACATTCATCTTCTGCGGAGCAAAACCAATTCCCTTCCATGCAGCCTGAATGCCGATTATCTCCTTTGTCTTCTTCTCCCACTCACTGGCACTCTTTATCTCCTCCTTGGCTATAACCTCTACCTGCTCACACAATTCGGTCTTCTTCGCAAGATTGTCCTCCTCCCTTGCACGAAGCTCCTCAAAATGCTGCTGATGTCGCTTGTTGATTACCGTTGACGCTGCCTTGAAACGCGACCATATCTCCTCACGAAGATCCTTATTGACAGGACCAGCCTCACGGAACTCCTGGTGCAGTTTCTGCAGCTGGTGAAATGCGCTTATCACGTCTTTCTCCTCCGCAAGTTTCTCTGCTGCCTCACAGAGATGTGTCTTTATTTCTAAGTTCTTCTTGAAGTCATACTCACGGGCCTCACTGTTGAGCTTCAACAAGTCATAGTACTGCTCTACATACAACTGGTAATTCCTCCACAGCTCGTTGGCCTTCTCCGCAGGAACAAGTCTTATCTCTTTCCACTCTTGCTGGAGTTTCTTAAATTCTGAATATAACTTGTTGACCTCATCCGGAGATGTAACCATCGACTTTATCTTCTCGATTATCTCAAGTTTCCTCTTGTAATTATCTTGCTTCTCCCTTTCCTGCTCAAGGAAAATCTTGGCGCGCCTCTCCTTTATAACGCCCATCTCTGCCTTGAAAATCTCCTCATCCTCATCAGGCAACACCTGATATGTATTCGGATCTCCACCAGCTTCAACAAAAGATTTCATATTGGCTTCCCGCTCTGCAAAGTGTAACTTGTAGAAAACAGTCTTCAGAAAGTCCACCTCTTCCTTCTGAGGAATTCCCTCTCCATGGGCTATTTCCTTGATTCTCTCCACTACTTCTCTCTTGTCCTTATACGTCTTCTTCTGCTCAACCGGCTCTGCCGCATCTTGCGACTCCTCAACAGTTTCCGCCACGACTTGTTCTGACTCAATAGGCACTCTCTCGACTTGTTCAGACTCAATCTGTACAGCTTCGACATTTTCTGTTCCTACTGCTTCTATCTGATCTTGGGGCGCCTCAACAGCTTTCTCCTGTTCTTGTCTAATTTCAACAGGTTCTGTCTCTGTTGATGCTGACTCTATAGAGGCTTCCTTTTCTGGTAAGCTCTCAACTGCTTCAGATGCTTTATCATTCTCATCAGCTACGGTTTCTTCATGGGTTTCCCCCGCAGACATTTCTACTTGCCCACTTACTTCTGTTGATTCAACATTCAGGGTCTCCGTGTTTTCCTGATTGAGATTTCTTTCTTGCACGTCCATTTATTAATTATTTTTACTCAACCTAACGGCTGTTTTAAAAATTATACATTATGCTTGCAAACTTATATAAAAATCTTGTAAACTCCTAATCAAAATCAAAAAAAATAAATTTTTAATGTCTAAAACGCTCTTTTCTTCATGGAAATCACACCAATACCCTTTATTTATACTAACTTTGCCACACTTACGCTATAAAATCTGTGACCGTATAGTGTTACGGTGCATTTAAAATAAACATGCATGAAAAAAGAAGATCTAAGAATAATTTTCATGGGTACACCAGAATTTGCGGTGGAGACATTAAAGTGTTTGGTTGAAGGTGGCTACAATGTAGTTGCCGTTATCACAAAGCCTGATAAGCCCTTTGGCAGGCATCAAGACTCTTTGCAGCCTTCGGCTGTAAAACAATATGCCCTGTCCATAGGCCTCCCTCTATTGCAACCTGTAAAATTGAAAGACCCGACATTCTTGGAAAAATTAAAAAGTTACAATGCCGACTTGCAAGTAGTTGTCGCTTTCCGTATGCTCCCCGAAGAAGTTTGGGCAATGCCACGCTTCGGCACGTTCAACGTCCATGCTGCCCTGTTGCCGCAATACCGGGGGGCTGCTCCTATCAACTGGGCGGTTATCAACGGCGAGACTCTGACTGGCGTTACCACCTTCTTCCTTGACAAGAACATCGATACCGGGCGCATAATAATGCAGAAAACGTTTGAGATAAAAGACGACTATAACGTTGAGAATGTATATGACGGACTGATGTCTCTCGGTGCAAGCATTGCCATTGAGACTATCGACAAAATCATAGCAGGAAACGGAAACGTATTATCCATGCCGCAGGAACAAATGGTCTCAACAAGCGTCATCTTGCACAACGCACCTAAAATATTCACGGAAACTTGCAAGATAAAGTGGGATGATAACTGCAAAAAAGTCTATGACTTTATCAGAGGACTGTCTCCCTACCCCGGCGCATGGACTACTATTACCTCTCCTGACGCTAAGAGCAATGTATTGAAAATATTCAAAACAACAAAAACTATCTTACCTTCAAATGACAGACTTCCTGGCAGCATCTCTGCGAATGATGGCAAACTTCTCATTGCAACCAGCACCAACTGGTTGCAACTCGATGAAATCCAATTAAGTGGAAAGAAGAAAATGGATGCAAAGACTTTCCTTAACGGCTTCCGAGACATTGAGAACTATTCATTGGTATAGAACTTTTCAATAATGCAGAAAGCCGCTAAGCTACTTTCCGCATCACAATGCTTTCTTCAACGCCTCTGCCATCTCAGCATATTCTGCATCTGTGAGATATACTGATTTGGGGTTCATCTGGAACACACCACCGAAATCCG
>JAJPZD010000212.1 GCA_021204605.1 Prevotella sp. | reverse complement strand
TCATAGTATTCTGCTGCTTTTTTACGATAAATTTTCAAGTCAGTAGGGAAAGTGAAGTTTATTTCTTCTTTAATTACTCTACTTTCCTCTTTCTCATCGTTAAAAAGTACAGCATTTACATCTTCATCCTCAACATATTCTTCGGGTAATGCATTCTCATCAACAATCGGCAGCATCAAATTTTTCTCTATGGCATATACATAAACCATATTGCGCAAAATATGATGATAAAGCGTTAACAAGAACGAGAAACCGTTGCTATCCATTCTTTTGAAAAATGTACTCTTGCAAAAACCCATCATTCTGCTGCCTGCACGAGAGAGATTATCCAAAATCCGGTTTACATCATCTGAAGCGTTTGCTTTTTGTTTTTCATTGACATAATTATTAAGACCATAACGCGGTAATTTCAAACTTTCCATTAAAGCTATCATTTCTTCAGAGTATAAACGTGAGTATTGGTCGCCTTCCTCAGTTTTGTATTTCAATGATAAAACATTCTGGTGCTTGGGATGCAAGTAATGACAGAAAATTGGAGCAACTTGAACAGTTGCTGCGAAACACTCATTCTACTGATAAAGTCCTCGTTTTCTCGCAATATTCCGATACTGCAAATTACATCTACAGGCAGTTGAAAAAACGGGGTTTTGACAAAATCGCTTGCGTTACAGGCAGTCACCAAAACCCAACCGCATTGGTTGAGCGTTTCTCACCAATTAGCAATAACGCAAACGTATCAGAAGAAAACCAGCTTCGTATTCTTGTCTCTACTGATGTACTTTCTGAAGGTCAGAACCTGCAGGATTGCCATGTCATAGTCAATTACGACCTACCCTGGGCGATAATCCGACTCATCCAGCGTGCCGGGCGTGTTGACCGTATCGGACAGAACGAGGAAAAAATCTTCTGCTATTCCTTCTTCCCTGCCGAAGGCGTTGAGAACATAATAAATCTTCGCAAACGTCTTAACGACCGCATCAACCAAAATGCGGATATTGTCGGCAGCGATGAAATCTTCTTTGAGGGCAACGAGCAAAACTTGCGTGATATGTTCAATGAGAAAAGCGGCTCTCTCGACGATGATGATGACAACGATGTTGATCTCTCATCACAGGCTTACCAGATTTGGAAAAATGCCACGGATGCAAACCCGAAACTCAAGAAAATCATTCCTGCCATTCCGAATATCGCTTACAGTACAAAAGCCTCCGACAACGCTTCAACCACCGGCGTAATCACGTATGCTCGCACGGCCAATGACTTTGATGTCCTCACTTGGCTCAGTCCTGATGGTGAAGTAAAAAGCCAGTCACAAAAACGTATTCTCAACGCAATGGCTTGCTCTGCCGACACTCCTGCTGCAACTCCGATTGAGAATCATCACGAACTTGTCGGCAAGGCTATGGAAAAGATAAACGAACAGAATATCACTTCTGTCGGTGGCATTTTAGGCAAGAGAACCTCAATACGGTATCGTATTTACAATTTGCTTAATACTTACAGCAAGAAAAACGTAGATATATTCTTTACAGAAGATAAGAAAAAACAGGTTGACATTGCCACCGACGAAATCTTTCGATATCCCCTTATTGAATCTACAAAGGTTGCATTAGGACAAATGCTCCGCAGCAATAGTGCGACTATTGATGATGTTGTGGATTATATTCTGGAATTGCGTAAATCTGGCAATTTCTGCCGTGTCGAGGAAGACAGCAACACCAACCGTGACCCGCAGATTATCTGCTCAATGGGAATAACCGATAATCATAACCTTGTAAAATAAATTAAACTATGAACGAGGAAAATTTTTACAATCTACTTGCAAACCATAAATTCGAGGATCTATTTATCGATGAATTGTGCTGGAACAATCCGAAAGGACAACGTTCATTGCCACAATATGAGATAGAAGGAAAGACTCTTGATATAACTGTAATCGCTCAACGTAATGGCTTCCAGATTCTCACTTGTCAGGTGAATGACATCCCTACTCATTCCCTATGCAAACAACTCGACAGCAAGTTGCGCAATCAGGCGTATTATTATATTCTCATATTCACTCATAAAGATAGTGATTATCAATGCTGGGTGTCTCCTGTTGCACAACAGGGAAAGAGGGAAATGGTGATGATTGAATATACGAATAAGGAACAGACGGATTTTCTGTTCTCAAAACTGCAATCAATCACTTTTACTTACAATGATGTAACTACTATTGTTGATGTGGTTGAACGGGTAAACCACGCATTCGCCATAAATTCAGAGAGAATAACAAGGGACTTCTATGCTGGTTTCAACAAAGAACACAAGGCTTTCGCTGCATTCATTTCCGGCATCAATGTTGATACCGACCGCAAATGGTATGCGTCTGTCATGCTCAACCGACTGATGTTCTGCTATTTCGTACAAAAGAAAGGTTTTCTTGATGGTGATACGGAATATCTCTCCAACAAGCTGAAAGAGGTGCGCTCAACTGAAGGGGAGAATCAATTCTACCGCTCTTTTTACCGTGATTTCCTGCTCTCTCTGTTCCACGACGGACTGAACAGCCCCCGCCATAATCCTGATTGGGAGAAACGTTTTGGGCGTATTCCTTACTTGAATGGTGGTCTGTTCGACTTTCACTATTTGGAGCAGCAATATTCCGACATTGACATTGCTGACAGTGCTTTCGAAAGTCTTTTTGCCTTCTTCGACAAATGGCAGTGGCACCTCGACACTCGTATCACGGCTACTGGCAAGGACATAAATCCTGATGTTTTGGGCTATATCTTTGAACAATACATCAACGACCGTGCCGCAATGGGGGCTTATTACACTAAGGAGGACATCACGGAGTATATCTCCAAAAACTGCATTCTGCCCTACCTCTTTGACCGTGTTGCAGATTCATCCTCCCGTGATGATTTCAAGTCAAATGGTTATGTTTGGAAAACATTAAAAGATAGTGGTGACAAATACATCTATAATGCGGTGAAGAAAGGGTATTCTGCCGACTGGCAACAACTCATCCCTGATAACATTGCGCAGGGTTTGGACACATCAACGCCGAATTTATTGGAACGCCGTGCCTACTGGAATACTCCTACTCCCGAGAAATTTGCTCTGCCTACCGAGATTTGGCGTGAGACCATAGAACGTTTCCAGCGTTGTGATGATTTATTGCACAAAATCAGCAATGGCGAGATCACTCAAATCAACGACTTCATAACATACAACCTCGACATCCGTCAGTTTGCGGAGGATTTACTCATAAATGCAACCGACCACCGTTTCGTGGCGAATTTCTATCAAGCTCTCCAGAAAATAACAATCCTCGACCCTACTTGCGGCTCCGGAGCTTTCCTCTTTGCTGCAATGAACATTTTGGAACCTCTATATGATTATTGTATTCAACGTATGGAAGAGTTCCATGAAAAAAACGACAAACTTTTCAAATCAGAACTTAACGAAATCAAAAGCAAATACCGCTCAAATATCCAATATTTCATCTACAAGAGCATAATCTTGCGTAACCTCTATGGCGTTGACATCATGGCGGAGGCAACGGAAATAGCAAAATTGCGCCTGTTCCTCAAAATGGTGGCTGTGGTTGAGGTTAATAAATATGCTGACAACTTAGGCCTCGACCCTCTCCCCGACATTGATTTCAATATCCGTTGCGGAAACACCCTTGTCGGGTATGCCACTCAACATGAATTAAACCAAAGCCTCGTTGGTGGTGATATGTACGCAAATAGCGAGTTTCGTGAAAAAGTCGAAAATGAAATGGATGTAGTAGCAAAAGCCTATTCTGCTTTCAAAACAATTCAAATGACTCAGAATGATGATATAACCGCTTTCAAAAATGCAAAATCTCAACTGCGCGAGAGGTTATCTTCTCTTAACTCTACTCTCAACAAATATATGTATGGTAAAGGTACAGGTATGAGTTATGAGCAATGGCTCTCTTCATATCAACCTTTCCACTGGTTGGCAGAGTTCTATGAAATAATTAAAGGTAATGGCGGCTTTGATGTCATTATCGGCAATCCTCCGTATGTGGAGTATTCAAACGTGAGAAATGAATATCAAATAAAGAATTATGATTGCATTGATTCAGGTAATTTATATGCTTTTGTAATAGAAAAAAGTTTAAACATTTCTCATATTAGTTCGAGAAATGGAATGATTATTCAAATGTCTGCATTTTGTACGCCAAGGATGGAATCGTTCCAAAAAGTTTGGTTTGAACATGCGAAATTCTCATCTTTGGCTTTTTTTGATGATAGACCAGGAAAGCTATTTGAAAATCTTCAGCATATACGTGTAGTTATTCCAATTCTTGAAGTAGGTACACCATCTGATTACGTAGCTACAACAGGGTATAATAAATTCTATTCGTCACATAGAAAATATTTATTCCAAACTTTAACGTACTATAAATCTAATATCGTCCGAAAGAAGTTTTCTGTAATGAAAATTCACACGAAAATAGAAGAGTCTATTGCAATAAAGTTATGGGCTAATAAATCATCTATTCAAAATTATGAGTCTCTAACAAAAAATGATAATTATGTTTATTATGGCTCTGGTTTTGGCTATTTTGGCAAAATTCTTAATTATAAATCCTTCTTTTATGGTGAGAAAATAACCAAATCAACAGGGGATAAATATTATTTTATTCTTAAAGATTACAATAGAGATGTCTTTGTTGGTATTTTGAATTCTTCTCTTTTCTATTGGTTTTACATAAACTATTCAGATGGACACAACTTTACAAAAACAATAATAAGGGCCATGCCTTTTAAATATGAAAAATCAGATAATCTTATTCATCTTGTTAAATGTCTAATGGATGATATGACTAAGAAAAAAGGTAGAAAAATATGCAACTATAAATCTACAGGTCATATAGAATATGATGAATATTACCCCAAATTGTCAAAAAAGTTAATCAATGAAATTGACAAGGAACTTGCCAAACACTATGGCTTTACAGATGAAGAATTGGACTTCATCATCAATTACGATATCAAATACCGTATGGGTGATGAATTAAATGGTGAATGATATGATAGAATCTGTGGGAAACTCTAATCTTTTAAGCAAGCACAAAATCGGTTTTCTTGCGCCCTCTCATGTAGCCCCGCTTTCAGTATTGCCCACGCTTGACTGGGCGATAAGCGTGGCTGCAAGGGAGGATGTTGCGGTTATGAGTGGTTTCTCCTCACAGACGGAGCGTGACGTACTATCCTTTTTGGCAAAAGGGAAATGCGGCATAATATTGGTTTTGGGAAGACGACACTACAAGAAACACCCCAAAGAATGGGAAGCATTATTGCCGACAAACCGACTTCTAATAATCTCAACATCCCCAACCACACGGCAAAGCAAACAAACAGCCTTCCTCCGCAATCAATACATCTGCCAGCAATCCGACGAAATAGTAATGCCCTCAGTCCCCCTTGAGACCAGCTCCCTCTTTCCTCTCTACCACACTTTCAAGCCCCATTGCCTCACCTAAAATTTTTCATTTTTCATTCTTCATTTTTCATTCTTCATTTTTCATCCCCCCCTCAACCAATCTTGCATTTTTCTTTTTTCTCTTTTCTTTTTTCTTTTGCGCCACTGGCGCAGCACAAAGGGGCTTTTCTCACGTGACAACCTTGAACGCAAGGCTGCGGAGATACAGGGGGCGAGCGAGATTGACGTTGACCCAGAGAAGGAAATCAACCGTCTTGTAAAGGCCGGCACGCTGTTGAAACAGGAAGGCCAGGAGGTTGGCAAAATCCTGATGCGCAACGACCCTGATAACGGTCTGCAGGGAGCGGCAACGCTCTGGAAGCTGACACAGGCGATAACAGCCCACGCCCGCGAACTGACACCTGAACGCAGCAGGGAGCTTCACGAGTTATCGGGCAATCTGATGAACCGTGTAAAGCTGCCCGCATAACAGAGACGGCGCACGGGGAAACCTAACAGAGAACGCCCGACACACGCCCATAAAACGCCTGTGTCGGGTTCTGTAATCGAAAATGATATATTTAACGCAAACAATAAAAACAGAGAAAGAAACAATGGCGACACCTGAGCACATCTACAGAGTACATTTCCATGAACGCCCGATTTGGAATTTAGACAAAACGGACTTCTATTTCACGTCACTGGCTGCGATATATGACCGTTTCACGCCTGAACAGGTCGGCTGTCGTGTCGAGAACCTATGGAACAATCACGTTACAGAGCACAACCCGTATCACGGGCGCAAATGCACGGTAACGAAAGAGCGGCTGACGACAAAAGCGAGAAAACGCCCGAAAACAGCGTCAGAGAACGGCAATGAATAATTACACCAATCGGAAACGAAAGGCGGTTGTGCGTGAAATTCGTGAAAAATAACGGAAAATATTTGTTATGTCAGAAACAATCACTATCTTTGCACCGTAAGCCTTGATGCCGATAGGCTTTAAACATCATCGGACAGGGACGAGCCATATTTGATATATCGTAAGTACCACCATAGCCCCCGTTAAAAATGGGGGCTGTTTTTTTTAAAAGTCAAATACTTTGAAGATGTCCGTCTCGAAATATTTCCCGTGTAAATCTTTTCTTGATAACTTTTTCAATATTTTTTTAATCTCTGGCGTTAATTTAGTAAATTGAAACAAGACGAGTTTTGCGCCCTGATTTCTGATAGCCTTTTTGGCGTATTTTTCAATATTACCAACACTGTCTGTCTTTTTCAAGTCAGCAGGTATGCCGTTAATCATCACATCAGGAGAACTCACACGTGGCGTCTCCTTTAACATCTTCATTCTATATCCGTTATCGGCAAAGATTTCACACATCTTCTTTTCTTTCTCATATTTGACTTTTTCATTCTTGCTTTTGTTAGAATTTTCCAGCCTGTCTTTGTGTACTCTAACATAACCACCCTTATCGGTTTTTGGATAAACGTCAACCCATAGGAGACTGTCGGGGGTTTTAAAGCCTTTTGACGGCTGTCCGTCCACGAAATTGTCTGTCAAGAAATACGGAAGACTTTTGGCGGTTTTAATGCGTTTTTCATTCTCATCTACCCAGTCTTGAAATTCTTTCGGCAAATCGGGCACGGTGTTGACAGATTTCTCGCTCGGCTGTTCCCCGTCAAGTATCCTCTTGTTATCATCTTCAAGTTCTTTCTCTGTTTTCAGGATAGAAACAGCGTGGCAACGGCAGAACGGATGCCAGCCCGTGAACTTGAACGTTTTAGGATAACGCCCACGGGTATCTTTCTCGTCCCTGCCTGAAAGGTCATCACAGATGTCATACAGTCTGACCAGTTTGCCCATGCTGTTCTTGATTGTGTGGTTATTAGAGAGAATGACGTGAATGCCGACAACGAAATCAAGCTGCTGCCACCGCTCGTAGTCTGATGTACGGTAGGCGATGTTCGTCTCTGTCGCTGCCAAACGGCGGGCGTTCATATAGCTTGAACGGTACACGCCCCGCCCCGGATGGAACGCCGCCGCAGGTCTTGACAGATGAAAGACCCCGTCCGCACATTTCTTCTTTTTTATTTTGCGAGTGCATTGTAGAATCCCGATTTATCGAGGTCATTGCCCCTTAGGGCAAATTTAACATTTCTTTGTAAACCTCTTTTTTGAATTTTTGCTCTTCAGAAAATCTTGTTTTAATTTTGCACCGAAAAAGCAATATGTAGTGTCCGTTCACGTAAGTCTAATTGGCTTCCCGTGGACGGTTTTTTATATTATCTTAGTTATGAACAACAAGAAATTAATGGTTATATTGGGCAACCTTACGGCATTCGGTCCTTTCGTTACCGACTTCTACCTGCCTTGCCTTCCCGAATTGACACGCTATTTTTCCGCAACGCCATCCCTTGTTCAGGTGAGCCTTACTTCCGGCATGCTGGGCTTGGCAGTGGGACAGATTATCATCGGTCCTGTTTCTGATGAGTATGGACGCAGAAAACCGTTGCTCTGGTGCTTGTTCCTGTTCTTCCTCTCTACAATGGGTTGCATGCTGTCAAAGAGTATCGCTCCATTTATCATTTTCCGCTTGTTTCAGGGTATTACAGGCGCATGCGGACTTGTAATTTCCAAAGCCATACTCTCTGACTCTTTCACAGGGCAAGACCTTGCAAAATATTTTGCCATTCTCGCGGCTGTGCAGGGCATCGCTCCTATTCTGGCACCTGTCATCGGTGGCGTGTCATTCAGTCTTTCATCATGGCAAGGTACGTTTTTGGTATTAGGTGTGTGGGGATTATGGCTATTGCTTGCTTGCAGAAAATTAAAGGAAACCCTGAACAAGGAAGGAAGATTGAGTGTACCTATCTATAAGTCGTTTCTTTGTTACATTCCCATTCTAAAAAACGGCAGATACATCGTGATGAACCTTATTTTAGGATTTACCACCGCCGCTTTGATGTCGTATATCTCCGCCTCCCCGTTTATCTTCCAGAACCATTTCGGACTGACACCTTTGCAGTACAGCCTCTGTTTCGCCTTTAATGCCATCGGTTTGGTAATAGGCAGCATTGTGGTGATGAAAATCCATGATCTCACCATAGGTGCGGAAATCAGTGCAATTGGTATGTTTGTCTCTTGTGTCCTCGCTTCTTTGGCTTTGCTCTTTGGATTGCACTTCTTCTTTTTTGAAATGTCTCTGTTCCTGATGCTTTTCTGTGTCGGTTTGGTAACACCTGTTACCATCACTCTCGCTCTTAATTCGGTGAACGAGAATAGGGGCATGGCATCTGCCCTCATTGGTGCTGTTCCTTATATCCTTGGTGGTATTGTCGCCCCTCTTACCGGTATAGGAAATATGATACATTCAATGCCTTTCTTCCTCACTCTCAGTTCCGCCATCTGCTTATCCCTTTATCTGATTTCACGGCGCTGGAACTATAAATCCTAAACTCTTAACTTGCCGTAAGGCACTCCAACCAAGCAACATTACTCAGAAAACTCAAGCCGATAGAATTCTTCATTTTTAATTCTTCATTCTTCACTCTTCATTCTTCATTTTTAATTTTTAATTTGCGCAAGCACACTGCTGTTTCACATAAAAAAAATGCTGCTTGAAACGGCTGAACTTTTAACTTTTAACTTCGCTTTTGCGACTTTCTCAAGCAATCTTGTAAGTCCCCCAAGGGGGGATTTAGGGGGCTACTCTACTATGAAGAACTCGTCCTCATCCTCTCCTTCATTCTCATCCTCATTCTTCGGCACTGGCGGATTTTTCAAATTTCCTTCCTCGTCAAACATCCCGTATGTGGTGCGCAGCACGATAAACTCTGTCCTGCGGTTCAACTGGTTGCAGATCTCCTGCTTCTCCTCGCTATCAAGGGCTGTGATGAACTCCTCTGTCAACACATCATCCTCTTTCAGCCATGGGTACTTGTCCGCCTGCTTCTTGCGTACCGTCTTTGGCTTGTCCTTCCCATATCCCACTGGCGACAGGCGGTCAGCGGCTATTCCGTGCTCTATAAGATAATTCACAACCGACTCTGCCCTGTGCTGCGACAGCACATTGTTGTATTCCTCCGACCCTCTATAGTCGCAATGCGCACTCAACTCTATCGTTATGTTGGGGTTGTCGTTTAGCAATTTCACAAGTTCATCGAGGGATTTCTCTGACTCAGGACGTAGGGTATATTGGTCAAAGTCATAGAATATGTTGTCTATCAACACTGGCACTCGTATTGATGCCAACGGGAATTGCAATACGTATTCTTCTGATTCTTTCGGTGGGTCAACCCGCAGTTCTTCCTTATGGTTGAGAAAACCCTTGCACGTGGCAAGGAAAATATAGTCAACATTTGGATTTATCTCTTGCGTGAACGAGCCGTCTCCCTTCACGCTCAGTTTCAAATTCGTGCCATCACTGCCTACCATATACACCAATGCGGATGGCAGTTCGTAGCCTTCAATCTCATATACCCAGCCCTTTACGGTCTGCATTATCTCTGGATTCTCAAAACTGTATATGTGGTCCCACCCTCTCGCGTCTCCTCTGTTCGACGAGAAAAATCCTCTGTTGTGCAGCCCCTCGAATGTCATTCCGAAATCATCGCCTTGTGAATTCAGTGGATAGCCTGGATGCTTGAGAACGATTTTCTTTGTCTCCTTGTCAACCGTAACATAATAGATGTCCAATCCGCCAAGTCCTTGATGCCCGTTTGACGAGAAATAGAGGTCGCCATTTGGTCTGAACGTGGGAAACATCTCATCTCCTGGCGTGTTTATCGGCTCTCCGAGATTTTCCACACCTCCTAATCCTGCTTCTGTCAGCCTCACTCGCCAGATGTCAAAACCGCCCTTGCCGCCTGGCATGTCGGATGTGAAATAAAGCCACACGCCATCGGGGGAAATCGCCGGGTGAGCAAAACTCGACAGGGTGTCCTTTGTTATCTCCAACGGTGACACCTTGCCCCATGCGGCATCCGACCTGTTCGACGTTACTATCGTGGCATATCTCGGATATTCCGGGTCATAAACACACTGTGTGAGATACATCTCCCTCTGGTCGGTGGTAAAACAGCATACGCCCTCGTCATACTCGGTGTTCAAGCCCGACTCTATCGTCTCTGGCTTCCCCCACTTTCCCTTGTCGTCTTTCTCTGAATAGAATACATCACTGGCTTTCATTCCTGTTATTCCGCTCAACTCGTCTCCAATGGCTTCATTCCTTGTTGAGGTGAAATATAGCTGGTCGTAATTGTCGCCAAATAGCATGGGTGAAAAGTCGGCGCGGCGCGAGTTGAAAATATCCATCCTTTTCACCGTATAGCGTGAGCCTTCTTCTTTTACTTCCTGTGCCGTCTGCGCTGACAGCAATCCTGTCTTTGCAAGCTCATTGCCGGGGAGTGAGTCTAAAACCAACTGAAACTCGCTTGCCGCCTCCTTGTAGTTGCCGTTTTTCATCAACTGCTGGGCAAACGTCAAATGTGTCTCAATACTGTCTTTATTGTATCTTATTACATTCCGATATGACGCTATTGCCTTTTGTGTTGAGTTTATCCTCTCATAGCAATAGGCGAGCTTGACTGAGATATCTCCTCTCTTATATTTCTCTTTCGCCGGCGTCTTGTTGTATGCTATCTTGAATTGTGCCGCCGCATCAAAATACTCGTCTATGGCGAGAAACTTCTCTCCCTTCTTCGTGTAGTGGTCCGCACCGCATGATGCCAAAAACGCCACCAAAACAGCCATAGTTACAAGTATGGAAGAACCCTTTTTCGTCATATCATATTAATATCGTTATATCAATAGCATCATATCCTATCAATATCGTAATATAATATCAATATCTTTACATCATATTAATAACAACTTTTTCCCTTTTTTATTGTGCAACAATGTATATCGCACCATCCCCACACATCCAAACAACCTCTCAAGCAAAAGCATTTTTAATTTTTCATTCTTAATTCTTCATTTTTCAATCTTATTTGATTACACTCGCGTCTGCGCCATGCAAGCAAAATCGAACTCTTAACTCTTAATTCTTAACTCTTAATTCTTAACTCTTAACTCTTAATTCTTAACTCTTAACTCCCCTCTTTTAACTTTAATCTAAACCCGCAACCTTCTCTCCACCTGTCGCACCCGTATGCCGTCTTACCTTTTATGATATGCCCCTTGCCACAGACCGGGCACACCTTACCGATTATCGAATCATCGGCCGGAAGATTGGCAAAATTGTTATGCACAGCATTTGCTTGCACCCTACCCGAAACCTCTTTTGTTGTAGTCTTGGCCGCCCCATGGTTATCAATATTTTCCTGCCTTGTACTCGTCCCTTTCTTTTTCGTCTTTTTCTTCAGTTCCTCGTCTGTAACGACAGTTACATGGCGGTTGCTCTTGTCTGCCACCACGTCTCTTACAATGGCGGTAATCTGCTCCTTCAGTTCGTTGATAAACTGCCCCGCATCGTATTTACCGTGCTCTATATCACGCAATTTCTTTTCCCAGATACCAGTCAGCTCACAACTCTTGAGCAACTCCTCTTTTATCAGTCCGATTAGTTCTATGCCTGTCGGTGTGGCTACGATATTTTTCCTCTCTCGTTTTATATAATGTCGCTTGAATAACGTCTCTATAATACTCGCCCTCGACGATGGTCTGCCGATACCATTTTCCTTCAATGCGGCACGTAGTTCCTCATCGTCAACAAACTTGCCCGCCGTCTCCATGGCTCTTAATAATGTTGCCTCGGTATAGTATTTCGGCGGTGTGGTCCACTTTTCCGTAAGTGTGGGCTTATGCTCACCGCTCTCTCCCTTCACAAAGGCTGGCAACGTGCGCTCCTCATCACCTTTCTTATCGTCATTCTTGTCATCTGCCTCATCAGATGTCTTGACATCCTTTTCATACAGCACTCTCCAGCCGCTCTCCAAAATCTGCCTTCCGCTTACCTTGAATTCCACATCCTCCACCTTTCCTGTTACTGTCGTGGTGGAGAACTTACAGTCGGGATAGAACACACTGATGAACCTGCGGGCTATCAGGTCGTAAACGTGCGCCTCCATATCGGTGAGTCCTCTCGCTGGTACTCCCGTGGGGATTATGGCATGGTGGTCGGTAACTTTCGATGTGTCAAACACTTTCTTGCTCTTTGGCAACTTGATGTTGGCTAAGGGCTGAGTAAACTGCTCATACCCTTTCAGACCTTTTAATGTCGCCGGGCATTTTGGATAGATATCATCACTAAGGTATTGGGTATCAACACGAGGATATGTTGTAAACTTCTTCTCATACAACGATTGTATAGTATTGAGAGTGGTCTCCGCACTCATGCCGTATTTCTTGTTGCAGTCAACTTGCAGCGATGTGAGGTCATACAAATGTGGCGGTGCTTCCTTGCCTGTCTTTTTCTGCACGTCAGTCACCGTAAATGGCTTCCCCTCGATTTTCCCGAACGACTGCTCGCCTTCTTCCTTACTTGTGAACCTGCCCTTTGTTGCGGTGAATAAGGTATCTCGATATATCGTTGAAAGTACCCAATATGGCTCTGGCTTGAAATTGTCTATCTCTTTCTGACGGTTCACTATCAGCGCAAGCGTAGGTGTCTGCACGCGCCCTACTGACAGCACCTGTCTCTCCCTGCCGTATTTCAACGTGTACAACCGTGTCGCATTTATTCCCAGTATCCAGTCGCCTACCGCCCTTCCAAGCCCGGCAAGGTACAATAGCTGATACTCTTTCTGGTCTTTCAACTTCTGAAATCCATCTCGTATCGCCTCATCGGTCATCGACGAAATCCATAGGCGCATCACGGGGCATTTCGCCTGTGCCTTCTGCATCACCCACCGTTGTATCAACTCGCCTTCCTGTCCCGCATCTCCGCAGTTTATTATACTGTCGGCGGCTTGCATCAGTTTCTCTATAACGGCGAATTGCTTGCGTATGCCTGCATCGTCTATCAGTTTTATACCGAACCTCTGTGGCAGCATCGGCAATGTCTCAATCCGCCACTGCTTCCACATAGACGTGTAGTCATGAGGCTCCTTCAACGTGCATAGGTGTCCGTAGGTCCACGTCACCTGATAACCGTTGCCCTCCATATACCCATCCTGCGATTTCGTGGCTCCTAATATCCGTGCTATATCCTTTGCCACACTCGGCTTTTCGGCAATGCAAACTATCATATCTCCTTTCTAAATCAAAATGCAAAGGTAAAAAATTTGTCCGCAACTTACAAACGTTTCCAAATTTATCATTTCAAAGTTGCAACTTACAGAGATTATTATTATCTTTGTATAAGATAAAACGGTTATATGTATAGGATGGATAAAAATGATATTGACGGGCAAAGTCTCCTGAAAGCAAAGTCGTTGTATGAATCTGGTGACATCGACAAGATTGAAGTAGGAACAACTCGCGGATTATGCCAAATCCATAAATATCTCTTTGATGGACTGTACGATTTTGCGGGCAAAATACGCACGCTGAATATCGCAAAAGGTGGTTTCAGATTTGCCAACTGCCTGTACCTTGATGCTATCCTTCCTATAATCGAAAAGATGCCAGAACAGTCTTTCGAGGCAATAATAGCTAAATACGTGGAAATGAATGTGGCTCATCCCTTTATGGAAGGTAACGGCAGAGCCACTCGTATATGGCTTGACATGATTCTCAAAAAGAACATCGGCAAGGTAATCGACTGGCAAAAAGTTGACAAGGACTTGTACCTCCAGGCTATGGAACGAAGCCCCATAAATGATTTGGAACTCCGTGTTCTGCTGCAACCTGCCCTTACCGACAAGGTCAACAACCGCAGCATGATATTCAAAGGTATCGAACAGTCTTATTACTACGAAGGGTACACTAAATAGAAAAGTTTCCCTCAAAAAGGAAACTTTTCTTGTATTAGATATTGTATACACCTCCTTTTTCTTCCCCAATATTTTGAAAAACGTTATACGTTTTTCAAAATATATTGCTATATTTGCACCATAAAATATATATAATGCAAAACAAGAGAAAAGATAACCGTGGCGGGGCGCGCAAGGGGGCTGGTCGCCCGAAAGGTGACAGCAGATTATATGCTTTCCGTGCCGACAGACAATTAGCTGATTTCATCGACAGCCATACGAACAAGACGGAGTTCATCCGTGATTGTATTAATAATGTTCGCCTCAAAGCAACTCATGCGCCAACAACTCCATCCACAATAGAACAGATTGGCGAGGTATATCCCGCAACGAGAATAAAACCGTTTGCAATCCCGTTTTTCGACGTGAAGATGGTCGCTGGCTTCCCCATTCCGTTGGACAACGACGAAATATCCCAGGACATCGACATGCTGAAAATGCTCTGCCCTCACCCAGAGGCCTCTTACCTTATCCGTGTTCAGGGGGATTCCATGATCGATTCTGGCATATTCAATGGGGATATCGTGATAGTTGACAAGAGTAACCGCAACCCTGCCGAACAGGAGGTGGCGGTCTGTGAACTGAATGGAGAATACACCCTGAAACACTTTGCAATGAGAGATGGCAAGGGCTGGCTCGTTCCCGCCAACCCTGATTTCCCTGAGATAGAGATTACCGACGGGGATGATTTCAGCGTGTGGGGAACGGTAACGTATGTAATACATCGCCCAAGAAACTGAAATATGTATGCATTAGTAGATTGCAACAGCTTTTTCTGCTCCGTTGAGAAAGTTTTCCACCCAGGTCTGCGTGGCAAGCCTGTCTGTGTACTGTCTAACAACGATGGCTGCATCGTGGCTCTCACCCCAGAGGCGAAGGCTCTTGGGCTGCACCGTGGCAACCCGTTATTTAAGGTCATGGATATCGTGAAGGCCAACAATGTAACGGTGTTCTCCTCCAACATGATGCTGTATGCGGCTATGAGCA
>JAJPZD010000204.1 GCA_021204605.1 Prevotella sp. | reverse complement strand
TACCACTTCTTCTCTTGTCAGCATAACTCTATAGTTTTTGTGCAAAGTTACTTCAATATTAACTTCCTAAAAATACGCATTTCACCGTATGCTTACGAATGGATTACTATCAGTCAATAATAGAAGATGCAAAGTCAAGGAATATATAATCTTTGATATCAGGTATCTACGGTAAACATTGTGATACTGTTTTAGAGCGTGTTTGAAAATACACAAGAAAAGGCTATAGTTTTAGATTTAAATAGACAATAATCTAAAACTGTAGCTGTATTTAACAAAATGTCGCACTTGTTAGTGGGCTTTAAGAGACCTAAATTAAAACTGTAAAAATAAAAGTTTTTCTTGCAATTATTATTCAAAAGCATTATATTTGCAAATATAATCAACTAATATACATTGTGAAGAATATAAAAATAAATATAAGTAATTTCGGTCCTATTAAAGAGGCACATACAATTGAACTTGCCCCTTTCATAGTGCTTTCGGGAAATTCAGGTGTAGGCAAAAGCTATGTTGCCATGCTTATACATTTTGTTTACCGAGTGATTTGTGGTGAGGAACTTGAATATTTTTTTAAAGAGAAGAATATAGATTTTGAGACATTAAAAAAAGAATTACCTAAGGAAGGGGGAATTATATATCGTTTTGATATAGAGGATTTCAAGCAATGGCTAAATAGGCGTGCATTACAATATATGCGGGATATACTCAATAACGGGAACTTTGATGCTGACATTAACATCAAAGTTCCGTTAGAGGTAAAGACTTTTACATTTGTGTATTCCCGTCCTGTGATTTCAGAAGACGAAACGGATTCTTTAGAATCGATGAGCCTCTCAATAGATGATAAAGAAACTATTTCATACCCATATATGGGTTCACAGCTTCCATTTATACTCTTTATGAAAATACTATTAAGTAAATTCATAAAGAAAGATTTGGAGATATCGTTAAATGATACATTTTTCATGCCACCGTCACGAGGCGCACTTTTAACTGTATCAGACAACTTACGCTTTGAGTTAAGAACAAGCGGAGGAATGTATTCAGAATTCATAAAAGATTTCTCGGATCTTAAAGATTCAAAACAAAATGTAAAACCCAAATCCTCCAATCAGGACGATATCAATAGAATATTACATAACGAAATATTGCATGGTTCTATTCAATTAGTTGATGACAATATCATTTATACGGCATTTAACAAGTCTATGCCTATCACCGCAGCTGCAAGTTCGATAAAAGAACTTGTTCCATTTGCCATGATGATTCAAAAGAACAAATTAGGAGATTATTCCATATTGTTTGAAGAACCAGAGGCGCATTTGCATCCGGAATTGCAATTGGTGGTTGGAAATATTTTAGCTTGTGCCCTTAATGAAGGCACACATCTACAAATCACCACACACAGTGACTATTTAATGCGGCATATCAATGATATGATGCGCTTGCATATTATCCGACTGAAATTGAATGACGAGCAAAAATTTGAAAAATATTGTGAGGATTTTGACATGAATCCAAGATACACAATAGACCCACCAAAAGTGAGGGCATATTATTTCGAAATGGATGAGCATGGAATAAGTACTATCAAGGAGCAAGATATATCAAAAGGCATTCCTTTTGACACGTTTGAGAATATTACGGATAAACAGCTGACAAGAAGCAGCAAGTTGTATGATGATGTAGAATATGGTTTTTAAATAGTACGTTATGATTGATAGGCTAATTGACGATTTCAATAAACTATATCCTGCTTATAAAGCTGAATCTATTAAAGGAAGTTGTGACATAGAAGAAACGGAACACGTTATAGATTCGACTGGTCAATTCCGTAAACTTACAATAAATCATGTTTCGGGTTGGCAATTTCCAAATTCGATTATAAAAGACAATACATCTTTTTATAGTAAATCGCATAGAAATAATGAATTGAAGTCTTGCCATGAAATTTTGACTAAAGATTGCGATGGTATATATTGTATTGAAAAGGATGATAAAATAGTGTTTTATTTTTGTGAGTTGAAAAGTTCTTTTACTTCTCAAAATATAATTAGAGCAAAAGACCAAATCGTTGGTTCTGCATTAAAGTTTGTCGGATTATTAGGAATGATGAATTGCTTTGATAGAGAGAATATTGTCGTTAAAGGTGTTATCGCATCACATAAAGCAGAAATAGAGCAACGTAATGCAATTCTCCATCTGAAAAATGAAAAGGGAGGAAAATTCTGTAAAGATTTATTGGTTAATGAAACATATAAAATGCCACATCAAAAATGCATAGATTATTGGGATCCATTGTATTGTATGGATATTGATATTACATATATTTGTGTGCCAAATAAGCAACAGGCTTTTTCTATTGATATTGCAGCAATTATATGACATAGGTATTTATAAAATTGTCTTTATAAACAAATAATATTTTTATATGCTTCTTTAAAACTATCATTGAACAATAAAAATGTTACAATTCAATTCCCATTCAGATAATTCTTTGGGGTATGGTCAAGGATAGGCATCTCACATAGAGTCAACTAACGAGTGCAACATTATGAAAACTTTTTACAATGTTGCATTTCTATGTTGAAATTAATAATAGAGGATGAGATTCTTAAAGCTGATAATAAAACAACTTGAATCAACGTTAAACAAGAAAATTTAAACTATTAAACACACTTTAAATATGGGTATGATAAAATGCAACAAATTTCTGATAAAGACAGCAATCATCGTTCTTGTCTGCATACTTGTTCTTGGCGTTGGAGCTTATTTTATATTAACGAAATATTTTAGCAAAGATGCCATCGAGTACCGCTCATACAAAAAAATGGCTGAGTTGGGAGATGCGGCGGCTCAAGATATTTTAGGGTGGTGCTATTACAAGGGTCATAGTGTAAAGCAAGATTATACCGAAGCCGTAAAATGGTATAGGAAGTCAGCAGAACAAGGATATGCTCCAGGACAATATGATTTAGCTTGTTCTTATGCAAAAGGTATTGGTGTAAAACAAAACAGTACAGAGGCTGTTAAATGGCTTAGAAAAGCTGCAAATCAAGGAAATGTGAAGGCTCAATATCAATTAGGTTTGTGCTATTTTATGGGAGATGGAGTAATTAAGAGTATAGAAGAAACTGTTAAGTACTGGCAAAAAGCTGCAGAACAAGGATATGCGCCAGCCCAATATAATTTGGGCCTGTGTTATGAAAAAGGGGATGGCGTAACTGTAGATATTGATGAAGCAATAAACTGGTATAGCAAAGCGGCAGAGCAAGGATTTGAATATGCACAAGCAGCATTATACCGTCTGCTACAAGATGAAGAATAAAAACAATTTTCATAGAATCCCCCCTATATAGGTAGTTATGTGTGTTTAAAAGTATGTCATTGTTGTTGGCTCTACGTTGGGAAATTCAAGTAATAGTGCAACAAAAAAACCTGCACGTTGTTGCGTACAGGTTTTTTCTATTTATTCAGTAATTCGTTATTTATTCAAACCACGGTTGTTGAACGTTGCGTTAAGCACCTTGAGGTACTTGCGGTACTGGTCGTTGTCAAGCACGTAGCGCATATAGGTCAAGTCCTTGTAAACGGCATTCTTTACCATAAATGCACGGCTCTCGCCAGTCTCCTCTGTTGCGTTCATCATGTCGGCGCAGAACTCGCTGTGGATGTCCTTCACGTCTTCCAACTGCTCTGCTGTCAGCTGCAAGTAGTCTGCCAATCTTGTGTAGTTCACTGACATGTTATAAGCGTTAGTGTTCTCTACACTGTTCAACT
>JAJPZD010000038.1 GCA_021204605.1 Prevotella sp. | reverse complement strand
TCGTAAATATTACCTCTGTTGTCAACGTTTTTGAATAAAATCTCTTATCTTTGCATTATAATGTGGTTTTATGGTATTCACAGCACGACAAATAGCAGATTTTATACAAGGCAAAATTGAAGGTGATGAAAACATCACAGTCAGTACTTTTGCGAAAATTGAAGAAGGCATTCCAGGCGCAATCTCCTTTCTGTCAAATCCTAAATACACTCATTTTATTTACGACACCCTATCTAGCATCGTATTGATTAATGAAGATGTAGTGCTCGAAAAACCCGTGAAAACTACACTTATAAGGGTGAAAAACGCTTACGAGTGTATAGCAAAACTGTTACAGATGTATCAGGCCGCTTTGCCAAAAAAGAATGAAATAAGTAAGTTGGCAGCTATTTCATCAACGGCAAAAATAGGTAACGAATGTTACATCGGGGCTTTCTCCTACATTGGAGATAACGTGATTATTGGGAATGACACTCAGATCTACCCTCATGTGGTAATAGACGATGGCGTAAATATTGGTGAGCATTGTATAATTTATCCAAACGTTACCATCTACAAGGACTGCCGATTAGGCAACAATGTGACCATCCATGCCGGTTCTGTCATAGGAGCTGATGGCTTTGGATTTGCACCTAACGCCGATGGTTATGACAAGATACCGCAAATTGGCATTGTTGTAATCGAGGATGACGTGGAAATAGGTGCCAACAGTTGTGTTGACCGTTCCACAATGGGTAAAACTATTATTCACAAAGGCGTGAAACTCGACAACCTGGTCCAGATAGCCCACAACGTGGAAGTCGGGGAAAATACAGTGATGTCTGCACAGTCGGGCGTAGCGGGAAGCACAAAGGTTGGACAGTGGTGCATGTTTGGAGGCCAGGTAGGAATTGCCGGACACATAACCATTGGTGATAAGACATTCTTGGGAGCACAGTCGGGTGTCCCTGGCAATATAAAGGGGAATGTTACTCTTATCGGCACCCCACCCACAGACCCGAAACTGTATTTCAAGTCAATAGCCATAAGCCGCAAATTGCCTGAGATTTACAAGCAACTCAACGAATTGCAGAAACAAGTTGAACAACTGAAAGCATTAAACGACAAGGATTAGACAATGTTGAAACAAAATACACTGAAAGGAAGTTTCGCCCTTTGTGGAAAAGGGCTACACACAGGATTAAGTCTTACTGTGACTTTTAATCCCGCAGCAGAAAACACGGGATATAAAATACAAAGAATCGACCTCGAAGGACAACCGGTTATTGATGCCATAGCAGAGAACGTCATCGACACGCAACGCGGTACGGTATTGGGTAAGGGAGACATCAGAATTTCCACAGTGGAGCATGGTTTGGCAGCCTTATATGCATCTGGCATTGACAACTGCCTGATACAGGTCAACGGGCCGGAATTTCCTATCCTTGACGGCTCCTCAGCGCATTATATCGACAAGATAAATGAAATAGGCATTGAGGAGCAGGCTGCACCAAAGGATTTCTACATCATCCGCCACAAGTTAGAAGTTAAAGATGAGCAGACGGGCTCATGCATAACGATATTGCCCGACGAGGAGTTCAGTCTTACCGTGATGTGCTCTTTCGAGTCAAAATTCATAAACAGTCAGTTTGCCACATTGGACAAGATGGATGACTTCGCAAAGGAGATAGCGCCAGCACGTACTTTCGTCTTTGTCAGGGACATAGAACCGCTGTTAAAAGCCAACCTGATAAAGGGTGGGGACATGGACAACGCTATCGTGATTTACGAGAGACAGATAACACAGGAAAACCTTGACCAGTTGGCTGACTTACTCAAAGTTCCTCATCTCGATGCCACCCAATTAGGATATATCCAGCACAAACCGCTGGTTTGGGAAAATGAGTGCACACGTCATAAATTGCTCGACATTATCGGTGATATGGCTCTTATTGGCAAACCTATTAAAGGACGCATAATCGCCACACGGCCAGGACATACTATAAACAACAAGTTCGCAAGACTCATGCGCAAGGACATCCGTAAACATGAAATCCAAGCTCCGTTTTATGACTGCAACGAGCAGCCCGTCATGGATGTTAACCGCATTCGTGAGCTCCTGCCTCACCGCTATCCTATGCAACTCGTTGACAAGGTTATAGAATTGGGACCGACAAGTATTGTGGGAATAAAAAACGTTACAAGCAATGAACCGTTCTTCCTTGGACATTTTCCACAAGAACCGGTAATGCCTGGGGTTCTCCAGATTGAGGCTATGGCACAATGTGGTGGACTATTAGTATTGAATAGTGTGGAAGAACCTGAAAGGTGGTCAACATACTTTCTGCGCATCGACAACGTGAAATTCCGTCAGAAAGTAGTCCCTGGCGATACTCTCATTTTCAAGGTTGAACTGCTTGCTCCTGTACGTCATGGAGTGTCTTCAATGAAAGGGTATGTTTTCGTAGGAGACATGGTTGTATCAGAAGCGACTTTTACGGCGCAGATAGTCAAGAACAAGTGATAATAAAAGATTTTATAAAATTCTGTTTTATATATGAACCAAATAAGTCCATTAGCATATATCCATCCCGAAGCAATATTGGGAGACAATAATATTATCGGCCCTTTCTGTTATATCGACAAGAACACGGTCATTGGAGACAACAACGTTCTCCAAAATAGTGTTACAATCAATTATGGCGCTCGCATCGGCAATAACAACGAGTTTTTCCCTGGCGCAAGTATAAGTACTAAACCTCAGGACCTGAAATTCAAAGGCGAGGATACAACCTGCGAAATAGGAAACAACAACAGCATTCGGGAAAATGTAACAATATCTCGTGGTACAGCGGCAAAAAAAGCTACTAAGGTCGGTTCTAACAACCTGCTGATGGAAAACATGCATATAGCCCACGACTGCCTCGTAGGGAATGGTTGTATCATAGGCAATTCCACAAAATTCGGCGGTGAGGTTGTAGTTGACGACTTTGCCACTATAAGTGCCACGGTGCTGTGCCACCAGTTCTGTCACATCGGAAGTTATGTGATGATACAGGGAGGAAGCCGTTTCAGTAAAGACATACCTCCATTTGTCATCGCAGGTAAAGAGCCCACTCACTATTGCGGCTTGAACATTGTGGGTTTGCGTAGAAGAGGTTATAGCAATGAGTTTATAGAATATCTCCACGAGGCCTACCGTCTGCTTTTTTCAAAAGGACTTTTGAGTGACGGCATTAAGGAGATACGCGCGCATCTGCCTGAAAGTGATGATGTGAACTATATCATCAGGTTTGTGGAGAATTCTAAAAGAGGCATCATCAGATAAGAAATATTCTTTCTGACATGAAGACTTTGATAGTAGTTTTAGGACCTACCGGTGTAGGAAAAACTTCTTTGTGCCTTGAACTTGCGGAAAGATATGATACCCCGATTATAAATGCCGACTCCCGACAGATTTTCAAGGAAATTCCTATTGGCACAGCCGCACCCACGCAGGAACAGCAACGTAGGGTGAAGCATTATTTTGTCGGCAACCACCATTTACAAGACTACTACAACGCCTCAATGTTTGAGAATGACGTTATTGACCTGTTGGAAGTCATTTTCAAGGATAAAGACAAAGTTATCATGTCCGGCGGCAGCATGATGTATATCGATGCCGTTTGTAATGGCATTGATGACATCCCATCAGTGGATGACGGCATACGTAAACAACTGCAACAGAAATACGAGAAAGAAGGCCTTGAGACGATACTCAAGGAACTTGAAACGCTTGACCCTGAATACGCTCTCATTGTTGACAG
>JAJPZD010000054.1 GCA_021204605.1 Prevotella sp. | reverse complement strand
TCCCGCAAATTTCAACAATTCGTCCGGCCCATCCCCGTTCACGATTCCGGCCCATCCCCGGTCAATCGATCAAAAACGGCTCATGTCGGTCCACCTGGAAACGGCCGATGCCGGGCCACTCTTCACGTCACTGCCCTTTGCAATCCCGATGATAAAGTACATATTCCGGAGCAAATGTGACCGGAAACAAAAAATACAGCAAAATCGGCAACGAGAATACAGCAGGATAGGATCATAATCGAACAGCAATTCTTCCGAAGCATTTCCGTTCACCGATTCTGATCCTTCACCCTTCAACTATCATACAATGACAAATTGACATACAACACATTACATACAGTTTTTGGCGCAGCTGTTGTATTATGCCCATCGCATAAAACTCCCAGAATGTCAGATAAAATTTGTATAGAACTAGACCATCATTACGCTGTAACGCAAAATGATCAGCTGGTTAACATCCGTTCTACCCACAAGGAGGACGGGAACAAGTATTATTGTCCATACTGCAAGCAAGAAATGATAGGCAAACGCGGAAGCAAACGTGAATGGCATTTCGCTCATAAGGTTAAACCATGTTCTTATGACAAATATCTGCATTCCCTTGCAGAACGAAGAATCAAAGATTGGTTTAACCAAAACGAGCTCATAGACTTAAATATGTCAAGGTACAATACGTGCGACCAAAATTTCCGCTGTCCATTCTATTGCAAAGACAAATGCTCTTCTCTGATTGATAATAAACCATATAACCTTAAAAAATATTTTGGCGAGTGTGAATTGGAACATAAATTCGGCGGCTTTATCGCAGATATCTTCTGTCATAACAAGACATACGAAGCAAAACCATTATTTATAGAGATAAATGTAAACCACGAATGTACCGAGGAAAAGAAAGATTCAGGTATCCATATCATCGAATTAAAAATCAATTCGGAAGAGGATATAGACAAAATCGTTGGATCCACATCTCTATATGAAGGACCGAATGTCAAGTTATACAACTTCAAACAGATGGTCAATGATTCAGAAAAATTTTCCCGGTCTGTCCTGAAATATTGCCAGGTTTCCGAGATAGGATGCCATCTGTACATAGACGAATACAACTGCAAGAATTATAATGAATCTCATCAAGGATGTTATGAGATTACAATGCCAACTGACAAATGCGAGGATCTCGGCATCTCAGAAGATAGATTTAAAAAAATGTGTCAAGCCATCACCTATAAGAAAAGACTCTCCCGTCAAAATTGTGATATATGTGCTTACAAGTCCAAGGAGCCAAGCAACAATTGTTTTCTTTATACAAAGGGGCGTGTTTCTCAAGACCAAAGAAAATACAATGGAGCACTTTGTCCTAAGTTTTGTGAATCAAAGTTTTTATTGAATAAAGCTGAACAGGCCTTGAATATTTACGGTAGGTACCTATCCATTTGGAGTCGGGAACCAAGATACGATCCCAATATTTTAATTTAATAATTCATTATATTACTTTTACCCAAGTTAACCCATTGTTACATAATTAGGTACAGTGACTATATTTCTAAATTTATCTTGGAGCTATCATTAAAATATTATAAATTTGCGAGTGATACCGAAAGACGAATATAAAAAATATACAATACGTGATGGCAGTCCAAAGATTTTATTATGGTGAAGCAATTACCGATTTCTTAACGAAGACGGACAATACGATTATAGGCTTTCTAACGCGGGCAAGTGAGCATGACATCAACTATGAGACCACCAATTCCTGGGTTGATGAGATTAAGTTAATGCAAGCTATTCTAATGGATTATGATAAACATGGGAGTATTTATTTCGAATACAATATTCCTAGAATGGGACGCCGTGCAGATGTAATTGTATTGATAGATAGTATTGTCTTCGTTCTGGAATTTAAGACATCTGGCCAAAATTTTACCCGGGAAGCTGAAATGCAGGTCTGGGATTACGCTATTGACCTTAAAAATTTTCAAGAAGGGAGTCGTAATCGAATAATAATCCCAATCCTCGTTGCTCCGAATGAATCGGATCAAGAATGCAACCTAGAAATAAGTCCATTTGAAGATAGCGTATATAATCCCTTACGATCTAACGCTAAACTTCTTAAAAAATGTATTGAGCTTTGTCTTGAAGAAGTCAAAGTTCATATGAAAAGCACAATGCAAATAGAGGACTATTTATGGGCTATCAGCGGATACGATCCTACTCCCACAATTATTGAAGCTGCCGTTGCTCTATATGAGCATCACACGGTACAAGAAATAACCAGACATGATGGAGAGATCGATAATACATCAGAAGCAATACGTAACATTATACTAGAATGTAGAGAAAAAAAGCAAAAAGCGATATGCTTCGTCACAGGCGTTCCAGGAGCCGGAAAAACTTTGATCGGACTACGAACAGCTATAGACCAATTTGATAAAGGAGAGAAGGCTGTCTATTTATCAGGTAATTATCCATTGGTAACAGTTCTACAGGAAGCCCTTGCACGCGATTATGTTCGTAGAAGTAAGGAGGCATGTCAAATTGATAAAACAGCGAACCGACCTTGTACTAAGGCTGAGGCAAGAAGTGAAGTGAAAGCCTTCATTCAGATGATTCATCACTATCGTGACCTATACCTTGAAGGGATGAAAGTAGAAAATGGAGAACTTATAGAAATACCTGGATATTTTAAAAGCCATACAGACAAAGCTTATATTCCAACAGAGCATGTAGCGATTTTTGATGAAGCCCAACGTGCATGGACACGAGAGGCTTTAACTGACTTCATGAACCGAAAGAAAAATTTCCCAAATTTTCCATATTCAGAGTCATATTATTTGATGTCATGTATGGACCGCCAGACAGATTGGGGATTGGTCATTTGTCTTGTTGGTGGAGGTCAAGAAATCAATAAAGGTGAAGCTGGTATTGCTGCTTGGTTCGATGCATTAAAAGATGATAAATATAAAGATTGGCATATATACGTTTCGGATCGATTGACTGACGAAGAATATTCTGGCGGTAGGCTAAAAGATATTTTGCCACACGAAAACAATAATGCATATTCCGTCTTTTCTCAAGATAAAGGATTGGGATTATTTAAGAATGAGAAGGACTTATCAAGTCGGTTTCATATTGTTCCTGAACTACATTTACCAATTAGCATGAGATCCTTTAGGGCTGAAAATGTAAGCATGTTTGTTCACCAATTGCTTGACCTAGATAAGGGTGGTGCAGCTGTTACTTTGAAAAAATTAGACAAATACCCTATCGTTCTGACCCGTTCACTCGATGAAGCAAAAAAATGGATGAGAAGTAAAGCACGAGGAACAGAGCGGTTTGGCATATTAGCAAGTAGCAAAGCCGAACGACTTAAAGCGATTTCGATCAATGTACGTTACAAACCTGACTTTGTTCATTGGTTCCTTGACGATGATAGCGACATACGCTCTAGTAACGTTTTAGAGGACTCTTTAACAGAGTTTGAGGTTCAAGGTCTTGAAATTGATTGGGCCTGCATAGCATGGGATGCTGACCTTAGACTGAATGAATCTCATAGTAAATGGGATCATTACCAGCTTATGGGTGGCTCAAAATGGCAGAAGATCAACAAACTTGAAAATCAAAATTACCAGATCAATGCATACCGAGTGCTTCTTACCCGCGCTCGCCAAGGTATGGTCATCGTAGTTCCATACGGAGACACCAGCGTCCCACCTGACTCAACCAGAAAACCTGAGTGGTACGATGGTATCTACAACTACCTTAAAGACATTGGTATTAAAGAGATTTAATAGCTAGAAGGCCTACGATCTTCAAACTTGAGGCGATGTACAT
>JAJPZD010000202.1 GCA_021204605.1 Prevotella sp. | reverse complement strand
CGGGTCTTCGCGTTTTGCGTGTTTTGGGCAATGCGAACAATGGTGCCAATGCCGGCTCGTGCTACCTGAATGGTAACAATGGTGTCGGTGCTTCCAATGCGAACTACCCTGCTGTCCTCAAAGATACTTGAAGTGAAATGAGCCTGACCACACGGTCGAAGAAATCGAAAGACGACGTTGAGATCGGTAATCTCAAAATTAAGAATTAAGAATTAAGAGTTAATTCTTGCTTGAGATGAAAATCATATACGCCACACCGACATCGCAGACACCCGAAATCCCGACATACACATTCGAAAAAATCGTGAAAGCATGCGGAGAATCAGGGACAGAGGCGAGAACGAGACGGAGGAGAATGCCAGACAAGCATGGTATTCATACAGCAACCACAAGGGCAAGAGAAGCGACATCCAGAGGTTCGAGAAGAAACTTGACAGGAAACTCGACGAGATTGCCGGTGAGATTGCGCAGGAGACGTTCAAGCCGTGCCCTTACACTCCAAAGGACATTTTCACGTACAAGCACCGCCAACTGGCGAAGACGTCAGTGCATGACCATGCTCTTGAGACGGCCGCAATCTTTCCGTACCAGCAACAGATTTATGACAAGATCTCTTGGCGGTCGCCAGCCGTAAGGCCGGGACTCGGAACGCACGCTTTCATGCGCATGCTCAGAAATGACCTTTTCAGGTCTATGCAAAAGGAATGCATGTATAATGTGACGCTTGACGCTCACCACTATTTTCCTCTGATGTGCCATGACATACTGTCATCGCAGCTCGACAGGTTCGTCAAGCCGGGGAAACTCAGGAGACACCTTCAGAAAGTGGTGGACAGCTATCCGCAGGGAGTGCCGCTCGGAATAAAGACGGCACAGCTTTTCGGAATGATCTATCTCTCGAAGTTCGACAGGGAGGCGGAGAAATTCTTCGGTATTGCGGAAGATTCTGAGAAACTCGCCTACTGGAAAAGCCGTTACATCGACATGGTGACAGCGACCGCAATAACGCCTGACGATTACAGACTTTTGGCAATGGGCAGCGCATATCTCGGAATGAGGTTCGAGAGATTCGCTCGCGAGGGACTAAGGCACTATTACAGGTTCGTTGACAACATCGTGATAATGCACGAGGACAGATGTTTCCTTCACATCGCCAACGAGGTTACGGTGATGATACTGGCGAGGGACTACAGGGTGACGGTCAACAAGGAATGGAACGTGAGACCTACGTGGACGGGCATAAGGATATGCGGCTACGTGTTCTACCATGAGAAAGTAATGCTGGGCAGGCGCAACAAGAAAGGATTGTGCCGTGCCGCACACAAATTGAAAAAGAAAGGAACGGAAGAAGAGAAAATGAGAATAAAGCTGTCATCAAGGATAGGTTTCGCCATCCATGCGGACAGCACCAATCTACTAAAAACGATAGGAATGGAAAAGACACTTGGAAAGATCATCAGAAAAAGGCGGATAACACCGCCGTTCGCTGGAATGACACCTGAGCAAAAGGTGAAATTCAGTTCGATTTGCGCTTTTATTGTTAACGATGGTAAAAATCCCCCCCCCGAAAATCCTATTAGAGGACTACGTAATCAGGGATTCGAAGATTGACATGGAGGAAGTGAGGCTATCAGTGGCTGATTCGGAGGGCAATCCGCAGGAGATAATGAAGAAGGTGCCTGGCAAGACACTTGCGATAAGGTTCAAGCGGATAATAAGGACGTTCACCAACGGAGACGACGAGACGTACATGTTCATGAAGAAGCGTGATGCCAACGGAGAGCCGACGGAGGAAGATGCGGAGTTCTACGCATTCACAGGCTCGAAGATACTCATCGATCAGGCGACAAGGGACTTCAGTCCGGAGGATCTTCCGTGCCCGACGATAATACAGCAGTTCACGAGCAAGGACAACAAGACATTTTTCAAATTCACTTAATATGGAGACATGTTTTTACAGAGAAAAGCGCACCTTCACGAAGTATGACAGGACGCACATCATCGGCTATCTCAACGAGAAGGAGGCCACGAAGCAGGAGGAGAAGGAGGACGGTGAGAAATACTACGTCAACGGCTACGAGTACGAGGGAACGGAACGTGACGGCGGAACGGTAATGGAATGCGAGGACGCAACCGATTACGGAGAAGTCGCCAACGCCATAATCAGGACGAAGTACTCGGTGAGCGCAGAGCTCGCACTGCAACGCCACAAGGCTGACGGAGAAGCCGACACCGACGAGTGGGCGGAATACACCACATGGTGCGAGTATGCCAAGACGACAGCCAAGGCATGGTTCAACATGGAATGATCTTCAAAGAGTTTATAACAAAACTATCGTAAGAGACGTGTTTACGCGAGAGCGCAGGCACGTTTTTTGCGTGAAAATGATTATCTTTGCAGACGGAAATACTGGGAGACAATATTTTTTTGTGTTAAAAGTTACAACGGTTATTAATGTAAATACGCAGCGTAGGACATCATCACTTGTGAAAGCGGTGATGTTTTTTTATGTTAAATATTACCGAAGTTTCGGTTATTATGCTTATATTTGCAGCAGCAAACCGAGACGTATATCTTGTTTGCGTGTAAACTACTTTTTATCAGGGGGTGCAGCCATAATCAAGGAAGTATGGCTGCACTTTAATTAAAAAAGGAACGTACAACTTAGTTTGTTTGAAGATAAATTCATGGTTTGGCATCCGTATCCGCGAGGACACGGATGTTTTTTTGGAGGAAAACACCGAAGTTTCGGTAAAAGTTGTATATTTGCAAGGGTTTTTATGTAGGTCGATAAATTGATTAATACATTTTTATCTTTATTTATTTGTTACACAAACACGTTTTTCTTATAAATAGAGGGAAGAACATCACCACTTGAGAAAGCAGTGATGTTTTTTTTGGTGATATGGGAAATTTTTAATAACTTTGCAAAACGAAGTAACTAAAAAAAATAGTAATATAAACTTAAAATTAAGAAAACATGAAACCATTAGAAAAAGAATTCAACTACTATCTGAGCCATCAGAATGAATTAGTTGAGAAATATAACGGCAAAACGATAGTGATTATAGGAGAGGATGTAATCGGTGCATACGACAGTGACGAGGAAGCATATCGTGCGACGGAGAAGGAGCATGAATTAGGCACTTTCCTGATGCAGAAATGCAGTCCTGGGGATAAAGATTACACGGTGATATATAACAGAGTAGCATTCAACTGATATGAGCTTGATGAATATAAGTTCTTTCACAGTAAAGACAAAAGGCAGGGTTAAGGCGATAACAAGTGAATGCTTGGTAAGCACTGCGTTCAATCCAAAGGCCAAAGTTCCGTTTCCGAAGCCGAGGAAATATACTGCGCTATGGGACACTGGAGCGACAGGCAGCGTAATATCAAGTAAGGTGGTAGCGGAACTTGGTCTGAAACCTATCTGTTTGACAAGAGTCTTTACGGCAAGTTCGAATGTCGGTGTGATAGTGAATGTCTATCAAATAAATATAATGTTGCCGAACAAAGTGGGAATGGCATATCTTCGCGTCACAGAAGGCTCGTTGAGCAAGAACACAGACGTGCTGATAGGAATGGACATCATAAGTCAGGGAGATTTTGCCATCACTCATAGCGGTGGAGACACGACATTCACATTCCAGATACCGTCGACACATGATATAGATTTCGTGAAGGAAGCGAATAACCAAATACCGAAAAGCGACAATACGGCACCCAAAGGAGAAGATCCGTGCCCTTGTGGGAGCGGAAAGAAATTCAAGGACTGCCACGGCAAGAATCTAAGATGAAAAAGCTGATATTCTTTCTTATACTGGCAATAGCGGTGGGGTATGCGGTAT
>JAJPZD010000122.1 GCA_021204605.1 Prevotella sp. | reverse complement strand
ATGAAAAAGCTGATATTCTTTCTTATACTGGCAATAGCGGTGGGGTATGCGGTATTCAAGGACGATTCGCCACCGGAGGAGAAGATGGCTCGTAAGCTGACGAAGAGTCTCATCAAGGAGCATTCGGAGGGGGTAAGCTTCGATGACCACTATGTTCAGGAGAAAGGATGGAACGAGTATAACGTGGACCAGTATATCGAGGTGCAGGGGAACGGCAGGCAGAAGAAAAGGAAGAAAGTGAGCGTGAGGTGGCTGTACAACGGCGAGGAGGATGTGAAGGACGAGAGAAACTGGGTGTGGACATCAATAGAGGTGTTTGACACGTGGGAAGGCAAGACGAAGAAATATTATAATCATAAGGAAGTGGATAAGTTCTACGATGAATGGTGAAAATATAGGCGGAGAATGAAAATAATGACCTAAATAAAAATTAAAATGAAAAAGCAAGTAATCTTATTGATGGTAATGCTGCTGGGCATTACAAGCGTGAGCGCACAGATATTGCGCACAGAGGAGTTAGAGAATTATGCCAAAGAGAAATACGGCGCAAGCTGGGTTGATGCGGCAACGAATCTTGGTTCAGAGATAACTCTGGACAAAAACAATGCACTATCATACTCACAGGTGATAGAGGCTGAAGGCAAAACAAAAGAAGAACTATATGTAATGCTCAATTACTGGTTCACTGCAACATTCAATGATGCCAACAGCGTTATAAAACTGAATGACAAAGACGTCGGTTGTATAATAGCTGAAGGTTTTGTTTCTCATATAGCAGACCATGCAGGAGGCATGAATGCCTATGTAATTAACCTAAGACCTATTATAAGATGTGATATAAAGGAAGGAAAGATAAGAGTAACATACACCGTTCCATATTATGAAGTCAGTGTAAGTCAAGGCGGAGGATTCATGGGAGCTATGGCAGGAACGAAAGCGACACAGGCACAAGATAAATGGCTGTTAGATGAATGTTTTCCATTTGCAGACAAGGACAAACACAAGAAGACATCATGCAAGGCTCTTGTGATGGCGAATGCATATTCAAATGTTATAATGGATAAGATAGAGGAATGTATCAAGTCAGGCATGGTCGGTAATGAGGGCGATGACTGGTAAAGCACAAGCGGAAATTAATTTTTCCGCTTTTTTTTATTGCCGTATGAAATATTATTCTTATTTTTGCAGTGGTCAAAAATAATTTGTGGGCGTGCGTGAGCAGCCCTGTTGAAAACAGAGCTTTTTTTATTGCCTGTTGAAATGTAATATTTTCCATATAGTATGGCGGCTGTCGATCCGTAAAAACCATTTGCCCACAAATCGTTTTTTGACCAAGCGGAGTTGACAGCCGTTTTTCTGTCTACGGGGCAACGACGATTGTTGCATGGTCAAAAAACGTAAAGATGAAAACATTAGAGCTGAGTGCATCGGGAAAGTTCTCGGTGCGTGAATGGTGGAGCAGCAGGAGTGAGACATTCTCACGCTTGGCAGGGTTTGAAATCACCAAAGGAAAAGTGATTGCGGTGAACATCACGGCAGGACTTGTGGCGACAGCAGCGATTACCGCAGACGCATTGCCGGGCGTTGCGATGATTGCGGCAGGCATGGCGTTCGGAATGGTCAAGCTAATGAGGAAAGGAGGCAGGGCATGAAGCGACTTGATTTCACGCCTAAGGCGCTGGAAATGCTCTCCGACTTCTGCGGCGACCATGGGGATCTACTCTATGACAAAAGAGAGCTTATTGAATCGGTGATTGACTACGTGGTTCATCAGGAGATTGCGGACATACCGGAGGAAAGCGAGAAAGCGGAACTTTTTGACATGGTATGCAACCTGAGGATGATGAGCATGGATCTCAAGAAAATATGGAGGGAAATGATATGACGGACACAAATCTTAATGATGATTCCCTCGAACTTGAAGACAAGCTGATGACAGAGGCAATCGAGACATGGCTGCAATGCAGGAGTAACCTACCTACAAAGAGTCAGGTGACAATGCAACCGCTAATGCCAGAGCACAAGACGACACAGGAGATTATCGACGATTTACAGCCGATGATGCCGATAGATGCGATGACGGTTGCAAGGGTGATGAAACAGCACGAGTATTCGATGATGACGGAGCGTGACGGAAGTGTCAAGTGGGCGATATGGCGAGACTTTGACTTTACAGTTTGAAAGGGGAAATCACGCCAACTTAAAAATGAAAAATGAAAAATTAAGAATTCGATTTTGCTTGCGTTTCTTGGTGTAAAAAGGAGAGTTGAAAGCTCTCCTTTTTGTATTTTAGGAGTTTTCCACAAAGGCGTAATTTTGTGGAAAACTTTTTTGTAATGGAAATGATAAATACAATCAAGACATTCATCGTCACACTGGTGATGGCAGTCGTGGCGTATTTGAAACCTATCGAGGGCGAGGAACTTACACTGTTCCTTATTTTCTTAGTGAACTTCGTTGCCGGCTACCTGTCAGGCATGCTGGCAAATCACGAGACGTTCAACATCAAGAAGGCGTTGCGTTGCTTGGGAGAGGCGACAATGTTCTTCACGCTTTGCGCCGCGATATTTTTCATAGGAGACCATAAACACAACATGGCAGGAGCATTGCAATGCATATCGTTCATAACATACACGGTGCTATATTTCTACCTACTGAACGTTCTGCGGAACATCAAACAAATGCTGAAACCAGACACAGAGGCATACAACGTCGTGGCGTTCCTCTATTATATTCTGTCGGTAGAGTTCATCAAGAAGATACCGTACTTGGAGAATTTCATCAAGATAAATTCTAAATCGAAATAACATGAGAACAATAGAAAGAATCTTCGTTCACTGCACCGCAAGCAGCACGAAAGCGACAAAGGCAGACATTCTGAAAGAGTTCAAGAACAAAGGGTGGAAAAATCCAGGCTACCACTATCTGATAGAGCGTGATGGGGCTGTTGACAATCTATTGTCTATCGAGGACGTGAGTAATGGCGTGAAAGGCTACAACGCCACATCAATCAATGTAGCTTACATCGGCGGTATAGACAGCAAAGGAAACGCAGTTGATAACCGCACGGACGAGCAGAAAGAGGCACTGAAAGGACTTCTAACTGGGCTGCACGCCAGATTCCCAAAGGCGAAGATCATGGGGCACAGGGATATTTCGCCTGACAAGAACGGCAACGGCATAGTGGACGCATGGGAGAGAATCAAGGAATGCCCTTGTTTCGATGCGATTATTGAATACAAGTCAATTCAGGAGCTGTAGAAATGAAAAATGAAAAATGAAGAATGAAAAATGAAAAGGTGGGAAGAATTTCTTGAAGTGGCGTACCATTTGGCAATGATATTCGGATTCCTGTTCCTCTGCCTGACGGTAATGGAAATAGTGTTCGGTTGCAGCAGCAAGAAAGCGGTGACGAAAGAAAAGGTGGTGATGGTTGACACGACCAATCTCGCCAATTATACATGGGTGGAGAAAATAAAAGTGAAAGACAGTGTGCGCTCATCCGCCGCAGCCAGTGAGAAAACCATCATGATTTTCTCTGACGGAACTATCGAGATTGACAGCGCAGGAACTCTGAAAGTGGCAGGGCTGAAAGAGGCGCACCGATACAGGGCAGAGAAAACGACCGACAACACTGTCAGGACAGGCGACACGGTGAACGTGAAGAAAGCGGAGACAGAACAGCGTGGGCAGAGCACGCAGACGGAGACAAAGGAAAAAACGAAAACAATAGGTATCAAACAGTGGGGATTGTGGGCAGCAATGGTGTTCGCAATCCTGATAATTCCATGCGTGCTGATACTGAAAAAGATAAGAAACAATGGCAAATAACCAAGAGTATGTAACCGTGATCAAGCTCAATGACTCGGAGGC
>JAJPZD010000290.1 GCA_021204605.1 Prevotella sp. | reverse complement strand
AAATATGTAATCTATCAGCAGTGGAGATAGGGGAAATATGTAAAATATCAGCAGTTTGATTTTTGATTTTAACATAACTATCAGTAGTAGAAAGTGTTAAAACCTGTCATTTATCAGCAGTTTATGTATATTTGTTTATTTAAGAAAATTTTAATGCTTTGTATAATAAACTGAAAAACAATACGTTACGAGAATAGTTGCAAATATTTGTAAAATTATGAGAAAAATCACAGTCGCATTTTGATTTTAAATGTATTTAACATAATGTATTTAATGAAATATTATGACAGAAAAATGTGCAGGTGGCGCAAAATAAAAAAAATAAAAAAGAAAAAATTGGGGGTAATGGAAATGTGATGTTGTTTGTATTCATAATAAAGATGTGATATGAGACAGGAGAGGGCTGCTGCTATTGAGTGGCTTTTCCGGATGCATTACGCGAGGATGTACCGCACTGCTTTCTCGTTGTTGAGGGATGAGGAGGAGAGCAAGGACGTTGTGAGCGGAGTGTTTGCGAAAATCTGCGATGGAGGTGTAGTGTTGCGTGAGGATGACGAGGAGGGATTTCTCGTTGTCTGCGTGCGCAATGCCTGTCTCAACGTGATAAGCAAGAAGAAGTTGCATGAGAAACTGTTGCGGCTTTATCCACTTGACAACAAGGCTTCGCTTACGCTACCGACAGCAGATGAGGAACGGCTGAACAGAATGCTGGAGTTTATTGACAACGAGATGACAGTGCAGACAAGTAGGATATTCAAGCTCTGCTTTGACGAGGGAAAGACGTACAAGGAGGCTGCCGAAATGCAGGGCGTGAGTGTCGCCGCGGTGAACAAGCATATCGTGAAGGCATTAAAGACGTTGAGGGAGAAGTTCGGAAAGGTGCAGGGCAAATAAAAAGGAGATTATTATGAATACAGACAAAAAGTTGGAAACGCTGCTCGAAATGGTGGAGCATCCAGAGAAGTACAGCGAGGAGCAGATTAGTGAGTTGCTCTCTGACGAGGAGTGCCGGGGGTATTACGACATCCTCGTTGAGGTAAGGCAGGCGATGGTTGCGGAGAAAAATGGTAAGGTTGCCGTTCCAGACGTTGATGAAGAATGGGATAGTTTTGCGGAAAGGCAAGGCATAAAAAAACATTCTCGTTGGCAAGGATGGCACGGCTGGGGCATTGGGAAAAAGGTGGCAGTTGCCTGTGTTGAGGTATTGCTTGTGTCAGGACTGTCGTTTGCTACCGTGAGGGTGGTGAGCAGCTACCGCAAGGCAGGTGTCCAGGAGCAAAAGTCAGTTGATGAGAAAGAAACTGTGAAGGCAGAGGAGACGGTAGTAGAGAATGAGAAAACGGACACTGTCGGAGTGAAACCGATAGTTTATGACAATGTGGAGTTGCATACTATAATGGAAGACATCTGCGCCAAATATGGTGTCAGTATGGTATATAACAGCGACAAGGCAAGGCATATCCGTCTGTACCTAAATCTTGACAGCGAGATGACGATAGACGATGTTGTGGAGATGTTGGAACATTTCGAGAACATCAGAGTAAGTCGTGAGGGCGATACGATAACCATAGAATAGGGAGGGCGAGTCATGGAAAAGATTATAATAACGCTATTGTCATGCTTTCTCGTTACGGCTATTGATGCCCAGCGTATCACACAGAATTTCCGCAATGTTTCACTCTCGGAGGCACTGACAACAATCTCGAAACAATCTAAAACCTACAAGGTGAATTTCATTTTCAATGAGTTGGAGGATTTCACCGTAACCACATCGATACAGAAAAAGGACGTGTTAGATGCGATAAGGCAGGTGATAGGGTTCTATCCGATGCGCCTTGTTATCGATTGCGACAATGTTTTCATAGAGTGTACGCAGAAAGAGAAGAAAAAGCTGACTGGAGTTGTAGTCGATTCGATAGGCAAGCCAGTGATTTATGCAAATATTTCTTTGCTCAACGAGCGTGACAGTTCGTTTATAACAGGTGGTGTGAGTAATGAGTCGGGGCGTTTCGTGATACCATGCGAGCGGAAGAAAGTAATCGTGCGGATAACCAGTGTGGGTTATAAGCCTTTTTTCCGCACCGCCAATGTAGGAGACATGGGAAGGATAACGATGACACCAGATGCCATAATGATACAGGGCGTTACGGTGAAGTCAGACCGCCCGGCGACACGTCTTACCCCCGTAGGCTTCACCACGCAGGTGCTTGGCACGCTGCTCAGTGATTTCGGCACGGCGGCTGATGTGCTTGGACAGATACCTCGTGTGTCGGGGAATGGAGAATCATTCACCGTGTTCGGCAAGGGTGTACCAATAATATATATAAACGGCAAGAAGGTGAACGACAACAATGAACTGCAACGCCTGTCGTCAACGGAGATAAAGAATGTTGACGTGATCACCTCACCAGGAGCGCGGTACAGTGTTGAGGCGAATGCTGTGATACGCATACACACAGTAAGGCAGCAGGGCAGCGGACTTAGCGGAAACATTTATTCATCATACGGCAACAACAATAAAAACCAATTGTATGAGCAACCTTCGCTCAACTACCGGGCAGGAGGATTAGATATCTTCGGAAAGTTCAGCTATTCAAGGACGTTCAGAGGACAGGAGCAAACACTTGTCAGCTCATACCAGGGCAACACCGCAAACATAGTAAAGGAAAATATTACCAGTATCGGGAATACTGACAGTTGGATAAACGCTTACGGAGGGTTCAACTATCAGGCTAATAACAACCATTCATTCGGTGTTACGTATAATTATTCTAAGAATGTCGGCAATCCTATTGCGAAAATGAAACAGACCTATTCGATAATAGAAGATGGAGAACACGTTTCCGATGTTGACTATTTCGACAAGGAGAAAAACCGTGCCGACGAGCCAGGCAATGAGGTAAACGCCTATTACGAAGGTCATGTTGGGAAGTTGGGCATTGACTTCAACGGTACGGTGTTGTGGAAGAAAGACTTGGACATGCAGGACACAGAGGAGAACAACAGTGAGACGGGGATTGCCAATGTGTATTCAACAAGCACGAACAAATACAGCTTGTATGCCGGGAAATTGGAACTTGATTATCCGTTCAGTGATAGTTTTGACCTCTCAGTAGGTTCGGAGATTACATATACCGACAACAGGGCGATGTTCAACAATGAGCAGTCGTTTATCGCCTCATCCGATGACCATATAAAGGAGAGCAATATTGCCGCTTTCGCAGAGTTGGAATGGAAAATAAGCAACTTTGATTTCAATGTCGGCGTGCGCTACGAGCATGTCAAATCCGACTATTATTCATATGGGGTATGGCAGGATGATGAGAGCAGAATATACGACAATGTTTTTCCCGACATACAATTATACTATGGGAATGAGGATTTCCAGACTGCCATTTCAGTTTCGGCAAAGACATCACGGCCGGGGTATGACCAGTTGTCGGGATATATCCGCTATGATGATGCCTATCTTTACGAGGGCGGCAATCCCACGTTACAGCCCACATTCGTATATAATGCAGACTGGGATGTGGTTTACAAGTGGATGAGCCTGTCGGTAAGTTACAAGTACTTTAAAGATTACATAGCAGACTACATGCGGATGTATGACACGTATTCGAATATCGTAATCGCAGGTAATGACAACATTGACCATATACAGATTTTGTCGGCTTCATTTGCAGCACAGCCGGAGATAGGTTTCTGGCATCCCACATTTGAAATAGCATACCAGCAGCAGCTCACCGACATGAGAAGATACGGGGTGGCAAGCAGTCTGAGAAAGCCGTTGTTCAAGTTTGACATCAACAATAATTTCATATTGCCCCATTCGTTTGTCATAAACCTGAATTATATGTACGCCACCACCAATGACT
>JAJPZD010000179.1 GCA_021204605.1 Prevotella sp. | reverse complement strand
AGACATACACGGCGGGCATGGTACTTACCGGAACGGAGATAAAGTCAATCCGTCTTGGCAAGGCATCGCTTGTGGATAGTTACTGCTATATCAGCAACGGAGAGATATGGGTGAAGGGTATGCACATTGCCCCTTATTTTTTCGGTTCATACAACAACCACGAGGCTCGGCGCGACCGCAAACTGCTGTTGAACAAGCGTGAGATCCGCAGGTTGAGGGAGGCGATAAAACAGGTAGGCTTCACCATAATTCCGATTTTGGTATTCATTGACAGTCATGGACGTGCGAAGATGGATATTGCCTTGGCGAAGGGGAAGAAGATGTATGACAAGCGTCAGACGCTGAAGGAAAAGGAAGACCGCCGAAGCATGGACAGGGCGAGGAAGAATTATGATTAAGAACATTATCTTTGATTTGGGAGGCGTTATAGTTACCATTGACCAGAATGAGGCCTTGCGGCGTCTCAAGGAATTAGGTTTAGAAACAGCAGAGAATTTTCTTGATCCATACACACAAAACGGTATATTCGGAGACCTTGAGGAAGGGAAGATTTCTGCGGAGGAGTTTCGTGTGGAGCTTGGCCGGTTGATTGGCAGGGAAATGACTTTTGATGATTGCAAGTATTTCTGGCTTGGCTACCGCAAGGATTTGCCTAAGCGCAACCTTAGTGTATTGAGGAAGTTGCGTGCCGAAGGCTACCGTCTTATCCTGCTCTCAAATACCAATCCGTTTATGATGTCTTGGGGTTTGAGTGGAGAGTTTGATGGTAACGGTTTGTCACTTGAGGACTATTTCGATGCCCTGTACCTTAGTTTTCGGTTAAAGACGATGAAACCGTCACCATTTTTCTTTGAGAAAGTATTGGAAAGCGAGAACATTTTGCCAGGAGAGTCGCTGTTTGTTGATGACGGCAAGCGTAACGTAGAGATTGCAGAGAGTTTGGGCTTCCATATATTATGTCCTGTAAACGGGTCGGATTGGACTGGCGAGCTGCTTTCATTGTTGGATAAATTGAATGGCTGAGGATGATTAATTGTCAGAATTGTTTAGTTATTGTAAAAAATTAGTATTTTTGCAAGAGATTTATATAGATTGAAGATGATATTCAAGAAAAAGAGAAGGTGGCATTATATCGAAGGGCAACCGCTTACCGATTTGGATAAGCAGGTGATGTACTGGGAGAACAAGGGCAAGCTCGTTCCGACAAGGGAACTTATAAAAACCCCTGAACAGATAGAGGGAATACGTAAAAGTGGTGTTATCAATACCGGCTTTCTGAATGAGGTGGCGGAGAAGATCCACATCGGAATGAGCACGTTGGAGATTGACGAGATTTGTCAGGACTATTGCAAAAAGCATGGTGCCGTTCCAGCCTGTTTGGGTTATGAGGGCTATCCAAAGAGTGTCTGCACGAGCATTAATGAAGTTGTGTGCCATGGTATTCCTAAGAAAGAAGATGTATTGCAGGATGGAGATATAATAAATGTTGACTTCACCACGATATTGAACGGTTATTACGCAGATGCCTCACGTATGTTCATTATGGGAAAGACTACCCCAGAGAAGGAACAGCTTGTGCGAGTGGCTAAGGAGTGTTTAGAGATAGGTGCGGAGGCGGCAAAGCCCTATTGCTTTGTAGGAGACATAGGACATGCTATCCAGAAGCATGCCGACAAATATCATTATGGCGTTGTGCGTGATTTATGCGGGCATGGCGTGGGCATCGCCTTTCATGAAGATCCCGAGGTGCTCCATTACGGCCATAAAGGTACCGGTATGCTTATTGTGCCAGGTATGGTGTTCACCATTGAGCCGATGATCAATATGGGAACGTGGAAGGTTTTCCTGAATGCTGAAGACCCATACGGCTGGGAGATTATATCAGGAGACGAGAAACCGAGCGCGCAGTGGGAACATACATTCCTTATGACGGAGCATGGGGTGGAAATCCTTAGTGATTGAAAGAAACTTTATGAACGATATATATATATTAGGTATAGAAAGCAGTTGCGATGACACGTCGGCGGCTGTACTTAGAAATGATGTCTTGTTGAGCAACGTCACGGCATCGCAGGATGTGCACAAGGCATACGGCGGTGTTGTTCCGGAACTTGCCTCCCGGGCACACCAGTTGAATGTGGTCCCAGTGGTTGACCAGGCGTTGAAACGTGCCGGTATCGAAAGGGAACAGCTTTCGGCTGTGGCATTTACACGTGGGCCGGGGCTGATGGGCTCACTGCTTGTGGGAACTAACTTTGCGAAGGGACTTTCCCTTTCGTTGGGCATTCCGCTTATCGATGTAAATCATCTTCAAGGTCATGTAATGGCACATTTCATAAAAGAGAAGGAAGATGACAATTTCGCACCCCCAATGCCATTCCTGTGTCTGCTTGTCAGTGGCGGCAACTCGCAGATTGTAAAGGTGAATGCCTACAACGATATGCAGGTGTTGGGGCAGACTATCGACGATGCCGCAGGGGAGGCGATAGACAAGTGTTCGAAGGTAATGGGACTTGGCTATCCCGGCGGTCCGATAATCGACAGGTTGGCGAGGCAGGGCAATGCGCAGGCATATAAATTCTCAGAGCCCCATATACCAGGGCTGAATTACAGTTTCAGTGGTTTGAAAACATCATTTCTGTACAGCCTTCGCGACTGGGTAAAGGAAGACCCGGAGTTTGTGGAGCACCACAAGGAAGACTTGGCAGCCAGTTTGGAGTTCACCATTGTTGATATACTGATGAAAAAACTTCGGTTGGCGGTGAAGAATACCGGGATAAAGCACGTGGCTGTCGCCGGTGGTGTGAGTGCCAACAACGGTTTAAGGAATGCTTTCCATGAGCATGCGGAGAAATACGGTTGGACTATATATATACCACGGTTCAGTTATACCACCGACAATGCCGCAATGATAGGTATTGTAGGTTATCATAAGTTTTTGGACAATGATTTCTGTCCGATTGACAAGCCTGTATTTTCAAAAGTAACCTTTCAATAAAAATTAAATACTATGGATTTTGAGAACAAGATACTGAGTAGGGAAATCAGTCAGTTTATATGGGAGACGGGCAAGACAATGGGTACTGCGGAGAGTTGTACCGGAGGTCGTATTGCCGAGTCGATAATTTTGGTGCCAGGTGCGTCAAATTATTTCAAGGGCAGCATAGTGTCTTACACCAATGAGATCAAGGAGAAGCTGCTTCATGTTGACCACCAACTGTTGGAGGAAAAGACTGCCGTATGTGAGGAAGTGGCTATAGCGATGGTTAAGGGGGCGGTAAAGACGCTCAACGTTGACTATGCTATCTCGGCAACCGGTATTGCCGGCCCTTCGGGAGGCACACCGGAGATACCTGTGGGCACAATATGGCTTGCCTGTGGAAATTCTGATGATATAATAACATTGAAATTAGAGGAGGATTTGGGGCGAGACAGAAATTTGGAAAATGCAACGAGCAAAGCTTTAGAACTGTTTCTTGGGTATCTGAAAGAACGACTGAAAGAGGAAGATGAATAAAAAGCCCCTCCCCAACCCTCCCCATTAGGGAGGGAGAGCCTGACGGAATATATGGAAATGAAGAATTCATGATTGAGGAAGGCGTCAATAAAATGCTTTTATGTACTAATTTAAAATGTTTTGCGAAAAATATTTTGTGTATTCGGAAAAAGTATGTAATTTTGCACTCTGTTTGAAACAAGGAACAAAAAACAATAAAAACATAGAATGCGATGCCCAGGATTTGTCAAATCACAGGAAAGAAAGTTCAGGTAGGAAATCGTGTTTCCCACTCAAAACACCGTACAAAGCGCAGGTTTGAGGTCAACATATTCAAGAAGAAATTCTATTATGTAGAGGAGCAGTGTTGGATAAGCCTGAAGTTAAGCGCGGCCGGTCTGCGCACGATCAATAAAATAGGTTTGGACGCGGCTTTGAAGAAAGCGGTAGAGAACGGCTATTGTAAATGGAACGAGATTAAAGTAATAGGAGACTAACCACATGGCAAAGAAAACAAAAGGCAACAGAATACAGGTGATATTGGAGTGCACCGAGATGAAGGCCAGTGGTCTTCCAGGCACAAGCCGTTACGTCACGACGAAAAACCGCAAGAACACCCCTGACAGGTTGGAATTGAAGAAATACAATCCTATTTTGAAGAAGATGACCGTTCACAAGGAAATCAAGTAACAACAATTAAAACACTATAAGAGATGGCAAAGAAAACCGTTGCAACCCTCCATGAAGGCTCAAAGGATGGTCGCACTTACACGAAGGTAATCAAGATGGTGAAGAGTCCTAAGACAGGAGCATACGTTTTTGACGAGAGGATGGTTCCTAATGAGGCAGTGAAAGATTTTTTCAAGAACTGATAATTGTTTGAACACGATATACAAAGAGGTTGCAATGACATTTGCAACCTCTTTTGTTGTATATATGGTTACAATTTATTAATTTTGTGGCAAAATAGATATATATGGGATTATTCGGAATTTTCAACAAGCATAAGAAAGAGACTCTCGACAAGGGGCTTGAAAAGACAAAACAGAGTGTATTCGCTAAACTGACAAGGGCAGTAGCGGGTAAATCGAAGGTTGATGATGATGTGTTGGATAACTTGGAGGAGGTGCTTATCACTTCCGACGTTGGCGTAGAGACCACACTGAAAATCATCCACCGCATTGAGGAGAGGGTTGCCCGCGACAAGTATGTCTCTGTGTCGGAGTTGAATGAGATATTGCGTGATGAGATATCCTCGTTGTTGACGGAGAACAATTCGGAGGACAATGAGAACTGGGACTTGCCATCGGACCATACACCATACGTGATACTTATAGTTGGCGTGAATGGAGTGGGCAAGACGACCACGATAGGAAAACTTGCGTACCAGTTTAAGAATGTCGGCAAGAAGGTGTATTTGGGAGCCGCCGATACATTCCGTGCCGCTGCTGTGGAGCAGCTCTGTATCTGGGGCGAACGGGCTGGAGTGCCGGTCATCAAGCAGCAGATGGGAGCCGATCCGGCGAGCGTGGCATTTGATACTCTTAGTTCTGCGAAGGCCAATAATGCCGATGTGGTGATTATCGACACTGCAGGAAGATTGCACAACAAGGTAGGACTGATGAATGAGTTGAAGAAGATAAAGGCCGTGATGAAGAAGGTGTTGCCGCAGGCGCCCGATGAGGTGCTTTTGGTGCTTGACGGTTCAACGGGTCAGAATGCCTTTGAGCAGGCGAAACAGTTTTCTGCTGTAACACAAATAACGAGTCTAGCCATCACCAAACTCGATGGTACGGCTAAGGGAGGTGTTGTTATCGGAATTTCCGACCAGTTGAAAGTGCCAGTGAAATACATCGGACTTGGTGAGGGAATGGAAGACCTACAGTTGTTTAACAAGCGGCAATTCGTGGACTCGCTCTTTAAGGATTAGAAACTGGATATACCAAAAGAGAGATGAAAAAGAATCAGATTGACTTTATCACTATGGGCTGTTCAAAGAATCTCGTTGACAGTGAGGTACTGATGAAACAGTTTGAGGACAACGGATATAAATGCACTCACGATGGAAGGAATCCCCAAGGAGAGATTGTCGTAATCAATACCTGTGGTTTTATTGCCGATGCAAAAGAGGAGAGCATCAACATCATATTGGAATTTGCGCGTGCAAAGGAGAAAGGCAAGATACGAAAACTGTTCGTTATGGGCTGTCTGTCGCAGAGGTACAAGAAGGAATTGGAGGAGGAGATACCGCAGGTTGACAAGTATTACGGCAAGTTTGATTTCAAGCAACTGCTGTCAGACTTGGGTAAGGCGGAAACAGAAGCCGTGGATAGCGGTTGTCAAAATCCCAAAAGCGGTATGGGAAGGCATCTCGTTACTCCACGCCATTACGCCTATATAAAAATCAGTGAGGGTTGCGACAGGCATTGCGCTTATTGCGCTATTCCACTGATGACAGGACATCATGTCAGTCGTCCGCAGGATGAGATATTGGATGAAGTGAGGAGCCTTGTAGCTTCTGGCGTTAAGGAGTTTCAGATTGTTGCCCAGGAACTGACATACTACGGTATTGATATTGACGGCAAGCAGCATATCGCAGAATTAGTTTCAAGAATGGCAGACATTAAAGGTGTGAAGTGGATACGCTTACACTATGCCTTTCCGACCGATTTTCCTTTTGAGCTTCTTGACGTGATCAGGGAGAAGCCGAATGTGTGCAAGTATCTTGACATAGCCTTGCAGCATATCTCCGACAAGATACTGCATGCCATGAGGCGCAATATCACTAAAGAGGAGACATACAACCTTATCAGGCAAATCAGGGAGCGAGTTCCCGGAATACATATCCGCACCACATTGATGGTAGGTTATCCTAACGAAAGCGAGGAAGACTTTGAGGAACTCTTGGACTTCGTCGAGTGGGCAAGGTTCGAGCGTATGGGAGCATTTGCCTATTCAGAGGAGGAAGATACTTACAGTGCCAACAATTTTGAGGACAATGTCGATGAACAGGAGAAACTCAAAAGGTTGGACAGACTTATGGGTCTCCAGCAGGATATCAGTGCTGAGATTGCAGAGGGTAAGGTGGGGAAAGAGTTTAAGGTGGTAATCGACCGTAAGGAAGGCGAATATTATGTGGGCAGGACAGAGTACAGTTCCCCAGAGATTGACCCGGAGGTTCTTATTCCCGTTGTAAACAAGCGTTTGCGAACAGGCAGTTTCTATAAAGTCAGGATTACCGGGGCGGAGGAATTTGACTTGTATGGAGAGGTGATATAAAAACTGATACTATGAACAACAAGAGTTTTATTACCGAATTGTCACAGAGGATGGGATATACTCAGGAAGACACACAGAAGATGGCAAATACCGTTATAGACGCACTGAAAGAGGGCTTTCAGAGTGAGAATGTGGTGTGGATTCCAAAGTTCGGCACTTTTGAGATAAAGAAGCGATTAGAACGGGTAGTTACCATTCCGAGTACTAAAAAGCGGATGCTCGTGCCTCCGAAACTTGTGTTGAGTTTCAAACCCGTAGCGGCTGTCAAGGAAAAGCTAAAAGGAGGAGGTCAGGCGAATGAGTAGGATTTCAATACCGGATATTGCTTCTTCACTTGTTAAAAAGCATGGTTTGTCGCCAGGAGATGCGGAAAAGTTTGTTACTGCTCTTTTCAACGTTATCAACGATGGCCTACATTACGAGAAGAATGTAAAAATCAAGGGCTTGGGGACGTTCAAGGTCATTGACGTGCGCGACAGGGAAAGCGTAAATGTGAATACGGGAGAGCGTTTCGTGATTGAGGGCCATGGGAAGATCACGTTCACTCCCGATGCGGTAGTCCGTGATTTGGTGAACAAGCCGTTTGCCTTGTTCAAGGAGGTGGAGTTGAATGATGGCGTTGATATAAAAATGATGAGTTCGGTATCGGAAATAGAACTCAAAGAAGATGAAAATACTGATGAGGAAGTAAAAAGCACGGAAAATCAAGAAGGTGAGGTAACGCCTACAACTGAAGATGAGGCGGAAACACCACTGGAGACGGTTGAAACGGAAACCGCACCAGTTTCTTCTGATGAGGATGAGCAAGATACCGGGAAAGAAGAAGAAATTCGACCATCAGAGACTGCTGAAAAGACGGGCGATGAGAAAATATCAGAATCTTCAGAACAAGAGGAACAGGAAGAATATACATTCGACGATGAAGATGAGGGTTGGTTCTCACGTCATAAAGGAGCTGTTATTGCTGTAATCGTCATACTTGTTGTTGCATTGTTGGGCGGAGGCTATTATTTGTGGCATGAGCGTATGCAGGGTGAGCAGGTAGCGAAAAAGGATGTTGTTGCCGAGGTTTCAACTGATACAGTTTCAGCCAAAGACACTGCGGCAATCAAGGCAGAAAAGCAGGAAAATGCAGAGCAGACCGTGGCAGAGGATTTGACGAAAGTAAAAGAGGAAAATCTACCCCGTGGGCTGCGGAATGCGATGGCAATTGTCAATACCGGCGCTTACCGCATTGTGGGTACGGATATGACGATAACGGTAAGCAAGGGAGATAACATAAGACGAATTTCAAAACGCTATTTCGGAGACGGCATGGAGAGTTATGTGATAGTGCATAACGGTGTTGTCGAGGTCGAGACGGGCATGAAGTTGAAAATCCCGAAACTTGAGTATAAGAAAAAGAAATAAGAAATGCTGTCCGTTTAAATTTTTATCGGACAGCATTTATAGTATCATGGCTATTCCTCTTTATTGGAACTTGAAACGGCAGAGGAGCGTACGCGGCTCAATGTCTCAGGTGTCATTTGCAGATAACTGGCGATATAGAGCAACGGTGCGCGCAAAGCCACCTGAGGCGTGAGGCTGCACATCCTCTGGTATCTGTCTTGTGCCGACTCGAAACGAACCAAGTCGGCATGTACCTGCGAGATAATCAGCGATTCCTCAAGAATTTTGCGGTATAATATCTGAATGTTCACGTTGTGCAGAGCCACTCTCTCTAAGTCAACCTTTGGCATGGCATAAATCAGCACAGGTTCCAATGCCTCCATCTGCAGGCGTGAGGGCATTTCCTTGAACAGACTTTCTATGCACATACAGATAGTTCCTTCAACAGCCAAATACTCTGTCACCGCCTTCCCTTTTTTAAAATAAAACTGGCGGACTAATCCCTTCTCTATATAATAGATATGTTTGCACGTATCCCCTTCTTTCAAAATCGGCTGTCCTTTGGCAAATTTCATAGGAACCAATATGCTCTCAAGAATATCCAGTTCTTCATGCGTCATAGTACTGTATTTTCTTGCAAGCTCACGTGCTATGTCGCGCGTTGTTTTCGCCATTTCTCTCATATCTTCTTCCTCTCTTATTTAGTTGTGGAATAACGATTAATCTAATTTCAATACTGCGAGGAAAGCTTTCTGAGGCACTTCCACATTACCAATCTGCTTCATCCTCTTCTTGCCCCTTTTTTGTTTCTCAAGCAGCTTCCGCTTTCTGGTTACATCGCCGCCATAACACTTAGCCGTTACGTCCTTACGTACGCACTTTATTGTCTCACGGGCTACGATTTTTGACCCTATCGCCGCCTGTATAGCGATGTCAAACTGCTGGCGTGGTATCAGTTCTTTCAGTTTCTCACACATCCTGCGCCCTAATGTCACGGCATTGTCCTGGTGGGTGAGCGTGGAAAGAGCATCAACCGGTTCACCGTTGAGCAGGATGTCGAGTTTCGCAAGTTTCGATGGCCGGAAACAGTCAACGGTATAGTCAAACGAGGCATATCCCTTAGAAATACTCTTCAACTTGTCGTAGAAGTCAATTACTATCTCTCCAAGTGGTATCATAAAATGCAGTTCCACCCTGTTGCCACTGATATAGTCCTGACGGATTAGTTCGCCTCGCTTGTCAAGACATAGTTTCATTATCGGACCGATGTAAGTAGTTACAGTGATTATTGATGCCCTGATATACGGCTCGTCAATATGGTCTATGAGCATCAGGTCGGGCAGTCCTGACGGGTTGTGCACCTCTTTCTCTCCACCATGCTTGTCAAACACCTTGTAAGATACGTTAGGCACTGTAGTTATCACGTCCATGTTAAATTCCCTGTCGAGACGTTCTTGGATAATCTCCATGTGGAGCAGTCCCAAGAAGCCACACCGGAAGCCGAAGCCGAGAGCGACAGAAGATTCTGGTACGAAAGTCAGCGAGGCATCGTTCAACTGCAATTTTTCCAATGATGATCTCAAGTTCTCATATTCAGTGGGATCGATAGGATAGACACCAGCGAACACCATCGGTTTCACTTCCTGAAATCCGGAGATTGCCGTTTCGCAGGAGGGATTTACATGGGTGATGGTATCACCTACTTTCACCTCCTTACTCTCCTTTATACCGCTAATGATATATCCCACATCGCCTGTAGTCAGTTTGGGACGTGGTATCATGTCCATTTTAAGCACGCCAATCTCATCGGCGGTGTATTCCATGCCAGTGTTGAAGAATTTCACCTTGTCGCCCTTGCTGATACTGCCGTTCTCAATCTTGAAATATGCTATGATGCCACGGAATGAGTTGAACACAGAGTCAAAGATAAGAGCCTGTAACGGTGCATTGGCATCCCCTTTCGGCGGTCTTATACGTTCCACTACGGCATTCAGAATATCAGGAATACCCTCACCCGTCTTTCCGGAAGCCCGTATTATCTCGCTCTTGTCGCAGCCCAGCAGTTCTACTATCTCGTCTTCTGTCTCTTCGGGCATAGCGGAAGGCATATCAATCTTGTTGATTACGGGGATAATCTCCAAGTCATGGTCCAAAGCCATGTAGAGGTTGCTGATTGTCTGAGCCTGTACACCCTGTGTGGCATCCACGATAAGCAGCGCACCCTCACAAGCGGCTATGCTCCTGGAGACCTCGTAAGAGAAGTCCACGTGTCCCGGGGTGTCGATAAGATTAAGGATGTATTTGTTTCCTTTGTATTCATATTCCATCTGAATGGCGTGGCTCTTTATTGTGATGCCTCTTTCACGCTCAAGATCCATGTCGTCCAACATCTGACCTTCTGTGATTTGGATTGTCTTGGTGTATTCCAGCAGTCGGTCAGCAATGGTTGACTTACCGTGATCGATGTGTGCGATTATACAGAAATTTCTTATCTCGTTCATAAGGCGGTCATTATTGGAACGCAAATTTACGAAAAAACTATGACTATAAGGTAATAAATAGGTTATTTTTTATGAATAAAATAAAAAGTAAATATATAAAAACATTTAAAATAAAGATAATGATTAATTTTGCATTTAAATTGGGGCAGTAATTGTTGCCTTGATGTTTTTGCTTTAAGCAGTGTTGTCAGTATAATTTGTTATGAGATATTTTTTGTTTGTATCACTATTCGTGCTTGTTATCGCTTCATGCCATGAAAGCATGGAAAAGAGGGCTGCGCGTGAGGTTGCTGAATATAATAAAAATAACTGCCCCATGCCAGTTATGGAGGGAGTGGTCAACGACAGCATGACTTTTGATGAAGCCACCCGCACCATACATTATTATTATACATTATCCGGTATTTTAGATACCACAGCCCTTGATACAAAGAACATCCGCCATGATGTGATAGAATCGGTGAAGAATAATACCGGGTTGAAGAAATACAAGGAAAACAAATTCAATTTCGCCTATACATATTTCTCCACGAAAAACAAGGGGAAGGTGCTGCTTGACGTTAAGGTTACGCCTGAACAATATAAATAAGAGTGAAAAGCCACTCCCCAGCCCTCCCCATTAGGGAGGGAGAGCCTAACGGAGTATAGGGAAATGAAGAATGAAAAATTTTTTGTGATTATCTCTTGATAATCAGGAAGCCGAGGCGGTGAGAGATGTTTTTTTTGCCTAAGGAATACACTCTGTAACAGCCATCGGGGATTTTGCTGATATTCGCGTATGTGCCTTTGTAAGGGCGTGTGGCTACGGTGGTGCCGGTAAGACTTTTGATTAGGATGAGGTCGGCATCCAACTCGCTGCCTTTGTCGGGAAGGGTCATTCTCTTGCCGTCATTCTTTATAAAGGTGTTTGAGGGAGTTATCACGCGCTTGTCGGGCAACTGCACGGCGTTGCTCTCGTTGCCGTAACGGTCAACAGCCGTAACTGCATAGAAGATGTTTCCAGATGACTGCCGCAATGTCAGTTGGTTGGTGCGTGACCTTTGAGCCACAAGGTTGCGCACGTCATCAACATCCACGGGGTATGTCCTGCTTGCATACACATTATATAATGTGCCTCCATTGTTGTTGTCAACGCTGTTCCAAGTCACGGTCTCAAATTTGGAACTCTTTACAACCTTGATACTTTTGGGGGCGGCAGGTTTCCTGTTGCTTGCCCAAGACATTGGCGGTATCAATGCCGGGTATTTGTTGAACTCCTCTTTTGTGAAAGTATAAATACCCTTGACGTTGTCGCAAAGGAACTTGTTTCTGAAGAAGGCATAGCCCATATTTACAGATCGCACCACATACATTTGCCGCTCAATTTCATCAATGCTCCAGTTGCCTTCGGAGGATGAGAGGAAATAAATGCCCAGCCCTGGCACAACGGTGCGTCCATAACTTTTCTCTTTCCAGTTGAATACGAAAGGATAGAACTGGTTGCCCTTGAAATACATCATCGGGTATAGCTGGTCCATAAGGCCATCGCGCAGCCAGCCCTGCGCATCCTGACAACCTTTATTTAAGGCATTCCAACCATGACTGGAATACCTGCTTAGGTCGCTGTATTTACCTATTGGCGAGCAACTGATTTTCACCCAGTCTTTTACACCTTTTACGGCATCGTGGACTTCCTTCACGATGTGGGTTATGTTCTCCCGTGCCTGATAAGCCGGGATTTTCAGTTTCCAGGTCTCCGGATATCGGATATAGTCGAGGTGGATGCCGTCGATGTCGTATTTCTCCGTTATCTCCTTGCATATTTTGGCGATGTAAGTTGCAGTCATAGGACTTTCCGGGTTCATATACCCTTCTGCACCATCCTTTGTAACAAGGTAAGAGTATTTGGAGCGCAAAGCCTGGCAGCCGAAAGAGTTCCACTTGCCCAAAGGCATACATACAATCCAAGCCTGAATTTCCATACCCCTCTTATGGCACTCCTCAATGGCGAAAGCCAACGGGTCGTAGTTGGGAGAAACACTGGGCTTGCCGGAAAAGCAGGCGTCCCACGGTTCGATAGCCGATGGATAGATTACCGTTCCCCTAATTCTTGTCTGCAACAGCACCGTGTTGAAGTTCGCCGCTTTCAGTTTGTCAAGCAAGTCGGTAAGTTCTTTTTTTTGCCATTCTATTGAGGCCTGGTTTGTGGCGTATGAGTGAGGCCAGTCAAGCCCACCTAATGTGGTGAGCCACACCGCTCTTACCTCGTATTTAGGGAAATTGGAAAAAGCCATACCCTGAGCATGGCAACCGCTTACAGATATAAAATATAGCAATAAGCTTGTCGCTAAGAGGAGAATGGTGTTATATGGGGATTTCATCCGGCTTATAAATTGTCTGCACAGTCTATTTTAATGCAAAGTTATACAAAATCTTTTGTTTTTCAAATTAAATGTGTAAATTTGCAATATAATCTAAAAAATAGCGATAAAAATGATTTCTTTTACCTTAAGTTTGCTACTTCTTGTAATAGGTTACTTTATCTATGGAAAGGTTATAGAGAGGATTTTCGGTCCCGATGACCGTCCGACGCCTGCTGTAAGTAAAGCCGACGGGGTTGACTTTATCGTGATGCCCAGTTGGAAAGTGTTTATGATACAGTTTCTGAACATAGCGGGAACCGGTCCTATTTTCGGTGCTATAATGGGAGCGAAATTCGGTCCATCCTCTTATCTGTGGATAGTATTCGGATGTATCTTCGCAGGAGCGGTGCACGATTATTTCGTTGGTATGCTTTCAGTCCGTCATGGTGGTGCGGGAATACCAGAGCTTGTCGGTCATTATTTAGGAAAGAATGCGCGGAAGGTGATGCTTGTGTTCTCCGTTTTCCTTCTTATGATGGTAGGTACAGTGTTTGTATTCAGTCCCGCCCTTATATTGGGAAAGCTGTGCAGTGATTCCTCTAACTGGGTATTTATATGGTGTCTGATAATTTTTTTCTATTATTTTTTAGCGACAATGCTGCCGATAGACAAGATAATAGGAAGAATATATCCGCTGTTTGCCATAGCGATGCTGTTCATGGCTTTGGCATTGATGGTTGTTCTTTTCATAAAATGGCCTTCTATCCCAGAAGTATTTAACGGTCTTGGCAATATGCATGAGTCGCAGCCGATTTTCCCATGTCTGTTCATAACGATAGCCTGTGGCGCGATAAGCGGGTTTCATGCCACGCAGAGTCCACTTATGGCCCGTTGCGTAGCACACGAGAAACAAGGTCGCCCGTTGTTTTATGGAGCGATGATTACCGAAGGTGTCGTGGCATTGGTATGGGCATCGGTATCATCATTTTTCTTCTATGGCGGTGGAGCTGCGGAGATTGGGGCTCCCTTGTCATTGCAGGCACCGGAGGTAGTAACAACTGTGTCAAACGGCTGGCTTGGTATTTTGGGCGGAGCGTTGGCCATTCTTGGTGTTGTAGCAGCCCCAATAACCAGTGGAGATACGGCGTTGCGCAGCGCGCGTCTTATCATAGCAGAATTTATCCACTTAGAGCAGCGCACTATCAGGAAAAGGATGTATATTTGCATACCACTATTCGCGCTTACATTGTGCCTGTTGTGGTTCAATATAGCAAAACCAGACGGATTCAACGTGATATGGAACTATTTCGGTTGGGCTAACCAGACATTGGCGGCATTCGCACTCTGGACAATCACCGTGTTCCTTGTGATGAATAAAAAGCCATACATCATAACGCTGATACCAGCCCTGTTCATGACGGCCGTATGTGTGTCGTTCCTGCTGATCTCGAAGGATGCTTTCGGTCTCAGTACAACAGTTGGGTATATCGTGGCAGTAGTGGTATTCGTTTTATCGGCAATACTGTTTTTCCTATGGTATGCGAAATATCAGAAATCATTAGCAAATAAATAAAAATCAGATAAGTATGAAAAAAGTATTAATGTTATTGGTTGTCCTCACTGTGGCAATCTCAAGTCACGCTCAGTTTGAGCATGGTAAGCATTATATTCAAACATCCCTGACGGGTTTTAATCTCAATTACTGCGGAAAGGATGACCTGAACATAGGTATTGAGGCCAGGGGCGGATATCTGTTTACGGACAACTGGATGCTCCTTGCACAGATTGGCTGGCAGCATAACGGTAACAAGACGGTTGCTGATGAGGGCTCTCTTGGCATTGGAGGCAGGTATTATATAATACAGAATGGGTTGTATTTGGGCGTCAATATCAAATACGTGCACAACTACCACAGTTACAACGATTTTATGCCTGGCATCGAGGTGGGCTATGCCTTCTTTTTGAGTAAGACGGTAACCCTTGAGCCGGCGATATATTACGACCAGTCGTTCACCAACCATTCAGACTATTCAAGGATTGGTCTGCGTATTGGTTTAGGTATTTACCTTTAATGCTTGATAATCAATTATGTATTCAGTTGATGAGTTGGAGGATAGGTTGATTGACTTATCCTTCGCAGAGGATATTGGCGATGGCGACCATACCACGTTGTGCTGCATACCTGCTGACGCAGAGGGAAGATCAATGCTTCTTATAAAGGAGAATGGTATTCTCGCTGGTGCAGAGGTGGCAAAAAAGGTGTTTCTCCGCTTTGACCCGACATTGGACGTGCATATATTGCAGAAGGACGGTACAAAGGTGACAATTGGGAAAGTCGCAATGGTTGTCTGGGGTAAGAAACGCTCCCTTTTGCAGACTGAGCGTATTATACTCAACATCATGCAGAGGATGAGCGGTATCGCCACCCTGACGAATAAGTATGTGGAGAAGCTGAAAGGCACAAAGACACGTGTGCTTGACACGAGAAAGACAACACCCGGTATGCGTATGCTTGAGAAACAGGCAGTGAAAATCGGAGGGGGCGTAAATCACCGTATCGGACTGTTTGACATGATTTTACTGAAAGACAATCACATTGACTTTGCCGGAGGTATAGAGAACGCCCTCAGCAGGTGTCATGCATATCTCAAGGAGAAGTCGCTCGATTTGAAAATCGAGATTGAAGTGCGCCATCTTGGAGAGTTGCGGCAAGTGCTTGAAACCGGAGGTGTTGACAGGATAATGCTTGACAATTTCTCATTAGAGGACACGAGGAAGGCAGTAGAGATGATAGGCGGAAGATATGAGACAGAGTCAAGTGGCGGTATCACGTTAGATACTATCAGGGAATATGCAGAGTGTGGCGTGGATTATGTTTCGGTAGGAGCACTTACCC
>JAJPZD010000064.1 GCA_021204605.1 Prevotella sp. | reverse complement strand
ACCTATGGGGGTAGGGTGGGGCTCTTATCTGACAAAAATCCTTTCCCGCTTCAGTGCAGGAAAGGATTTTCAAACAAATCAATTATTTAATTTAAAACTAAGACATAATGCCCGTTATTTAATAATCTTCGTGGCAACCTGTTTGCCGTCGCTCATAGTGTCAACCTTGATAACAACGCCCTTGTAAGAGTTGCTTACGCGTGCGCCCTGCTGGTTGTAGAATGAAGTGCGGAGGACTGCACCACTTTCTACATTCTCTATCTCCTTTATACCGGTGGATTCTGTAGCCGTTGTTGCCTCACCAAGACCACCCATCTCATTTGCGGCACGTACAGAATATGTGGCACTTGTATCATCAACAGTATAACTGTTTTCGGTTGTGAAGCCAATCACCTTGCCATCCTGGCAGATAGCCCAGCAGAGCACATAATCGCTGTTGTCCCAAGTAAGGGATTTGCCGGAAATAACCACATTCTGTGGAGCGGAAGCCTGCTCTGTCGCATCCGTAGGATCCCAGTCGTCATCACCGCCAAGCACGTAATCAAGAGTATAGAGAGCAGCCTCTTCCTCAGTGAGGACTGGGTCGTTGGTGTAACCATCGCCAAACGTAGTCTTACGGTTGCTAAGGTCGATAACCGTGCCAGTTGAAGTCATTGAGTTGTATTCGGCGAAGCGTGCCGGCCAGCCGCCGCTCATCTCGCTCCAGCCTATTGCAGATGGCTGTACGTTCATCGTGGTGTTGATGTAGAGAGCTATTGGAGTGCCTGAGCCCCAAGGACGGCCGAGAGTATAGTTGCCATTTATGCCACTGCCCTCACCGTTAATCGTACAGTCGCGGAAGATATAACCATATTTTGTCGGTGTGGAAGGAACAGCGAGATAGCCGCCGCTTTCGCACATCACGAGTTCAACAGCGTTGTAGTAAACATCACCCTTACCGCAGAGGAAGTCAGTGCGTCCACGTAGCTTGCCACCCTCGAAATAGAAACGACCAGTAATGCTGTTAGAGAGGTATGTATCCTGGTAGCCATAGAGACATACATTCATGCAGATAGTCCTGTCAGACTGGTCTTGTATAGCAGCGCCACGTCCCATTCCGTCAGGAAGGCCGTTCTTAATCGTTATATCCTGGAAATAAGTGTTTTTTGCATTACTTTCTATGCTGAAAGTCTCACATTTGCTCAAACCTTCAATAACGTTGACTTCTCCATAATCACCAATATATGTTTCTTCTGGAACAGTGTTGACTATGGAAGTAGCGTCCCTATCCTCACCAATGATAGAAACGTTAGGAGCACTAAGCGTTGTTATAGGACTAGGATAATAATTTCCGTCGCCGCCTTCTATTGTAGCCGTTGTAGAAGCAGGTATTACGTAATCTTTTTCAGCTTGCTTTACGAATATACGGTAACGGTCTGACGTATTAGAACGAGAGTTGGCAGCAGCAATTGCTTCTTCTATCGAGCCATTATCAGGAACGATGAAATCAAACAGTTGTTTTGTAACCGTCGGTTTCGTCTTTGTAGTGAATGTGATAGTGATAGCGTCAGAAATGGCATTGTTTGTAAGGTCAGAAATGCTGTTGCCCGGCAATTTGAATGTATATTCAGTTGAGTAAGAAAGGCCTTTGTAAGTGAACATCACCGTCTTGCCGGAAACAGTAGGCGTAAGCGTCATGTCGCCGAGCGTTGCTGTAACATCATCAGATACCAACTTCACTTTCTCGTCGAAAGTAAGAACAATCTTGCCGTTAGCGGAAGCTGTTGTCGCGCCTTCCTCTGGAACTGATGATACTAATTCAGGAGCCGTACCATCGTCAACAAGATTCTCAGTACCGGTTATGAAGATTTCTGCGATTGCACTGCCATCATTGTCTGATGTAGAACCATCTATTGTTGAAGTCTTGTCAGGATACCAGCGGATATATACGGCTGATTGATTGTCTGCATCACTACCCAATGAGAATTCCTCTGTTGTCCAGTTCTTTGCACGGGACATTTCGATTGAACCAACCGTTGTCCACTCTGTACCATCAAGAGAGTACTGAACATCGTATTTAGTATATGCGTTGTAGTTATACATCATTGAAGAAGATACCTTTATATCGGTGAATGCTTCAGCGTTGACCTTAGTCTGCCAGTAATAATCACCCAAACCGGTTGTTTTCCAGTTAACTGCTGCCGGCTTGCCCTCATAGCCACCTGCTGCCTCCTCGCTCTTGTCAAGCCAAGCTGATGTTGTGCCATCATCAGTACGCAACACGAGAGCGTCGGCATCGTTGTCTGCTGCATAGAAGTCTGCTACACGTCCGCTATTGCCAGACTTATAGAAGTCCCAACCGGCGATATAGTCAACTGCCGAATAGTTAGCGCCGATAGTCTGGTCTTGATTCATCGTTACCGTTGTTGAGGCTGATGTCTCACCATTGCTCCAGCTTGCGAATGTCAGAATCTTATTGGAAGAAGCGGTCAAAGTAACAGGAGTTCCCTCCTCATACATATTCTTTCCATCAATCACCGTTGCCTCCGGGTCGAGAGATACCATGTAGTCATTTGCGCCAGATTCATCCATTTCTACAGTAAGTGAGTATGTGGTGACTGCCTCGTAATTTGCAGTGATAGTCTGGTCTTGATCCATCGTAATTACACAAGACTCGTCAGTTGACACCTCTTTTCCATCAGCATCCGTCCAGTTAACAAACTGATATCCGAAGTTACGTGTCTGTGTAAGAGTTACCTTATCACCATCATCGAAAGTAGTTCCGTTAGGCGTGTTCTTAACAGTACCCGCTCCCTCCGGAGAAACACTTGTTGTGAGGGTGTATTCCGCAACATCTTCCATAGTACCTGAAAGAGTACCCGTAATTACGATATTAGCAAAGGCGTATTGTTTTGGGCTATTATCAGACCCCAAATTATAGAGGTTTATGTGCAGACCGCAAGCTCCTGTTGAGCCAGTCGCATCTGTAACATCGTAAGAAAACTCATAATTGGCATTTTCAGTACTATTATTTTCACGCCCTGCAACTTGACCAGTAGCTAAAGAAACTTTTGTACCGTCGCTGTTCAACCAATAAATATCCATAGCGCCACCATCAGTTCCGCAACGCAAGGCATTAAATGATACCTGAGTAGGAGTGAATGTCAATCCTGTTTTTGGTACAATAACAAAGTCAATGGCATTGGTCGCATCATCCGCACCTGATTCCTTTGATGCAGGTTCTATTTTAGTATAATTAGTACTAATACCATTTAATTCATATGTTTGCGTTCCTGCATAGGAAAGTATGCTTCCCAAAGTAACATAATCCTGCTTGATATAGCTGCTTATGCCGTCAGGAGTGAATGTCGCAACCTGTCCTTCCGTACCAGTGTTAAATACCCATGTCGCTGTCATGTCAGAGTTTACAGTTGCAACAACTGCTTCAACGTACTCCACCTGTACGGCATAAAGATAACTACCTTTTGAGACAATTTCAGCATAGCCTTGATTAGCGTCATCCTTACTTGCAGTATATGTAGCTACATCATCTACAAACTCCACATCTTGCCCACCGATAGTACATTCTAACAATCCAGGGTAACGTGTAACCGAAACGATGTCACCCTTATTATACACGGGAACTTGTAGAATTGTACCACTGTTGATTTGGACGTGACTTTTATCTCCGTCTTGAACGAACTTACCTCCTTGTGTACAGTCAACGAACATTGAAATAGTATCAATCGTAGAGGTAATGTAACCAGAACTGCCTTCACTGAAAGCTGCCTGACTTAAAATGCCCGAAGGATTGTCGTTATGGAAATCCCACAATGCGACAAGATTATCCGCCTTTGCGAGACAGGCGACAAACGACAAGAGGAACAATAATCCTCCTTTAAGAAATAATTTTTTCATACGCATTATAT
>JAJPZD010000145.1 GCA_021204605.1 Prevotella sp. | reverse complement strand
GGTGCTTAACGCAACGTTCAACAACCGTGGTTTGAATAAATAACAGATTACTGAATAATTAAGAAGCAGCCTGCACCGAAAAAGTGCAGACTGTTTTTTTTGTAATTAAATATGGAAAACCATACCTTGACACAGTTTAAATTACAACCCCATATTCTATTTTAAAAGTTCGTATCTAAATAACTTAGGCGAAATCAGTTTATCATAATACTCTTTTAATTTGGATTTCAAAGTGTGTATATTCCCATTTAAATCAGGATATTTGTATATTTTTCTTTTCTGTTCATCAATACTGAATGCGTTTAAATCCATATTTATTTGGTATGTTCCATACCTAAATTCGGGGTTATAATTCTCGCAGTTTTTTGCAGAGTTTAATATGTTATTCCAATAAATGATTAACTCTCTGTCTTTCTTATTTAGCGTCATTTTCTCCATTTCCTTTAATGCAATAGAGTTGTTGTCCAAGCATAGTTCATTGAAGTAAACCTTTCCGTTAGACGCCTTTATTGTTTTGCATTTATTCTCAATACATAAGCAGACATAAATAAGACAAGAACGCAGGAAATCTTTGTCTTTTACATATTCTTCTCCCATATCGCTTGTAGTGAAAAAAACTTCCCTGTGAAACCACTCTTTTTGGGGATAAAGTTTTGCGCAAAAAAGAGGTAGTTTGTTAATAAAATTATCCTTTCTTACATAGAAGCCAAAAGACTGCTCTACGCCAACGTTGTATGGCAATCTCATTAAATAGCGGTGCTTGCTGTCTGTTGTAAATCCGTTTACAGCCATGTATGCAATGATGTTTTCATTGTCCAAGGCAGATTTTTGTCCATTGTACCAACCGACTTTCTCACTGCCATCAGAGGAACACACAATCTTTGACAATCTGTCTCCATCAAATCTCCTGTTGTCGTTCAATTTCGATATTGGCGATTCCACTGTTTTTATAATAACCTTTTCCTCGAATTTCAATTCATTGTCAAATATATCGTATGCATCAAGTGGGTATTCTTTTCTGTCGCAATTTTCAGTGGTGTTTGCCCATAATATGCAAGATATGGCACTTGGGGATGCATGGAAAAACTTTCTGTTGAACAGATAACCACCCAAGAAATCTCTATGCACTAAACCAATGCTTTTAAAATATTTTACAGGTGAGAATACAATATATGAGTCAGTTGGTTGTCTTAAATAATATTTGAATGCACTCCAAATGAATAAATTGGAAATCTCTCTAGCGGCTCCCCTTTGCTCTTTCAATGTATTCAAGGCGTTGTTCCGAAAATCAGTCTTGATAAAGGAATTGTTTCGCGAAACTTTTGCCCGGTTGCCTTCATCATCAACAAATGTGGCGGCTGAACTGTCTTGGTAAGGAGGATTTTCCAAAAGAATCACAGTGTATTTCGGATTATCGATATAACGCTTTATATTTTCGTTATCTATGAATTCTTTTTCCAGCGCATTCGCATTATCGATAAATCCCACGTTGTATTTTACATGATGTTCTGTTGGTGGAATAATCGTCAATACTTTATCAGCAAGTCTTTCACACAGAACCTTATATTCATAATATTCATACGTGCTCAATATGCAGTGTCTTAATTCTTCGTCAGACAAAACGCTCTCCAAGTTCCCTGTTCCCGCACATCTGTCTATTATGACATAATCGTTGCCTTCAGGAACTCTTTTTATTGCCATTCTGACAAGTTCAGCAGCTTTTTCGCAATATTTTACAGGCGTATAGAAAGCGCCCAATTCTTGTTTATTCAAACTGTCATTCAGCATATCCATTAGATATTTGAATTTTTCGTTGGTCTTGCCTTTATAGGGCAATATTAACCCTTTGAAATGACGTGGATTGCGAATTTCGCCTGTTATCTTTACCTTCCCTTCATTGTCTCCGATAAAATCACCTTTTGACGCTGTCGGCATTTCTTTGTAATACCTTCTGCCCCATCCAACAATACAGTCCTCATTTATTCTGATTGGCATATATTCATCTTTGCGGAGAATGTCCTGCAATTCAATAGCATGCGTTTCATTGTCAATATTAAATTCCTTTACGTATTCATGTGCTATAAATCCTTCATTGTCCTTGCTTGCCGCACCCATATATATTTTATGTATCTCATCAAAATAATCTTGACTATGGTACAGATATGCTTTCGATGTGTTTAACGAAACGAGCAAGATATTTGCAGGAACAGATTCCCCTTTGACACGTAATTTTGAAAGGTATTTTATCGCTTGTTTTAAAGTTTTATTAAGGTCGTCAATAATTAGCTTGAATTCAAATATAACACCCTTCCAAACACCATCTGTATTATCAATTAAAACAGGCTTATTTTCATAGTCGATTCTAAAGAGTTTAAAAAACTCTATCTGACCTTCTCTTTCAGTTGAGAATTGTCCCCATTGCGAATTATTGCCAATCATGGTTTATAAATTTTAAAATCTTGGAATAGAAGATAGATTACGTTGTTTCATGTGCATAAAAGATTTATTATCATCACTGTTTCATGTTTACATTATAGGTGAATGGCTTTTCCCAATCTTTTTCTGGAAAAATTATTCAAAACATTGCTATAATTCATGCCATATTTTAGCATAACATAACTGATAACACACAAAATGAAGAAAAAAACAAGGAAAATTGAAAGAAATCAAGAATTTGTTTATAAATTTGCAGTGAAAGAATTTCAAAAATTGCACTAAATTACAACCTTAATTCCAAGACTTAAACATATCGAAATCTCTTATTTGCAAATGATTTAAAATAAGAAAAACCACCCATTTTCTTGCTAATGCGACAAAAATTATATATTTTTGTCGCATATTTTGCGACGTTATTTGATAGAAAATGTCGCAAGGATTTAAATAAAGCAAGGATATGTATATTCACGAGAGAGACAATTGGACTGATTTTCGCTGGGACAACAACAGTGTGGCATTGCTCCTTGAGGAGGCAAACCATAAGCAAGGGATGCTGTTCGGGAGACTTGGCGGACTCGGTTTTGACAGTAAGTTGAGGGCAATGGCTGAAAACCTTACGCTCGATGTGGTATATTCATCGGAAATTGAGGGAATACGCCTGAACATGGATGAGGTGCGCTCATCCATAGCACGCAAACTTGGCATTGAGAATGTCAAATACACCGCCCCCTCACATTATATTGACTCTGTCGTATCGGTTATGCTTGATGCCGTAGAACATTATGACAAGGAACTGACAAAAGAAAAACTATGTTCTTGGCAAGCGGCTTTCTTTCCGACAGGATTTAGCGGTGGTTCTAAAATTGAAGTTGGCAAATACCGTGCAAACGAGGAACATATAATATCCGGTATGTTTGGACGTGAGAAAATACATTATATCGCACCAGCACCTGAGCGTGTGGAAATTGAGATGCAGAAATTCCTTTCATGGTTTAACTGTGAAATTCCTGTTTCATCAATAATCCGTTCTGCAATAGCTCATTTTTGGTTCGTAAGCATCCACCCTTTTGAGGACGGAAATGGCCGTCTCGCCCGAATACTGTCAGATATGATGTTGGCGCGTGGCGACAAGAGTAAATACCGTTTCTACAATGTATCATCTGAAATCAACAAGGACAAAAAACATTATTACGATATTCTTGAACTTACACAGCACGGTGATGGCGATACCACGGAATGGCTGACTTGGTATATCAAAACATTGATTAATGCTATAGATGAGGCAAATACAATGATAACCACTATCCTGAACAAGAGTTTTTTCTGGCAGCGGGTTTCAAATGTTCCTATGACAGAGCGTCAAATTAGGATGTTGAATTTGTTCTTAGACGGCTACGAGGCGAAAATAACCTCAAAGACATGGGCAAGACTTGCAAAATGCTCGAAAGATACGGCAATCCGTGATATTCAGGACTTAGT
>JAJPZD010000018.1 GCA_021204605.1 Prevotella sp. | reverse complement strand
GTGCCTCGCGACCACAAACTTTACAAATATGATCTTTTATCATTTCTTCCATATTTTGTTGGTCGGGAAGATACCAAGGTAGTTCTGCTGCACCATTAGATAAAGCGTTACGAATCTCTTTTAAGGTTTCTAATTTACCACGTTTAATGCCCTGCTGCTCATCGAATTTCTTTTCTTGTATTCTTTTTTCTTTACTCAAGGCAGATGACTTTTTAGTAAACTCAGAAAAAACTGGTGGAAAAGCACAAAGAATCCAAAGTCTGTCAAGCAAAGCAGTATCTTTATCAATTGCCCCTATCATGCCTTTAAGTTTTAAGGCTTTATCAGATAAGTTTTTTAAACGGTCTGAGACTTCTTGATATTTCTCAACCGCATCTTGGTTCTTCTCCAATTTTTCCAAATTTGAAGAGAATGTCGAAACTGTCTTTTGCTTTTCCCTGATTTCTTTTTTCTTGTTGTTGATATCTTCAATAACACATTGAATTTCAGTGCCTAATTCATCTGCTTTAGCCGATATCTTTTTATCCGATTTACATTCTTTTATAAATGCGGCATTTGATTTTTCTTCCATTGTTTTAGTTATTTCAACAAGATTATCAAATTTTCGTATGTCGGAAAATTTATCAACCAAATCCTTTAAAGCAGTCTCGCTGTTAAAAACATTGAGATTAGATTCACCTTTGAACATACTAAACCTTTGCATGAATGCATCAAAGCATCTATCTATGAGAATTTTTCCGTCAACAGATATTCTTTCTGTACCATTAGATTCATATCCACGGAAATTAATTCTACTTGTATTAAAGTAATTATCAGACTTCTTCTCAAAAGAATATGATTTCTCAATGCTTTTCTCACCAGCATGTTCAAAAACCATACTTATTTTAAGTTCTTCTGAATCACCAACAGTCATTTGTGATTTACACATCTCTGAGACATTCTCAATGCTATTATTATCTTTTGTTGTATCAAGCAGCCATTGCAAAGCCTCAAAGAATGTAGTTTTGCCATCTCCGTTATCGCCTATGATTAGCGTTAAGCCATCAGAGAACTCAAAGGTATTCTCTCCGTAATAGCTTCGGAAATTCTTAATTGTAACTTTTTTGATTATCATACGTTTTTCTTTAAATATTCGGTAATAGTTTTATAAATTTCCTTATCCTTACTGTCATCTGATGACATTTTGATAATCTGTGCGACAGCATTGATAATCGGGTTTTCTGATTCGAGTGATTGATATAAAGACTTAATATCGCTTGCGGTATATTTGCCCATAGACATCAACTCCTCATTAAGTAATACTGCCTCAAGCATTTTGTCGTTATTGGTTATGTATGCCATAGTTAATAAGTTTTGTTATATTGATAGATTATATTTAGATGTAATATCTTCAAGTTCAGTGTAAGTTCTATCAGGATTCTCCGACAACAAAGCAAAATCCCTTACTCTTTTAAGCTCATTTTCAATCAAATTTCTTTCCATAGTATAAGAATCAGAAGATGAACTTATTAAAGGAGCGACTATCAAGTCGTGTATTACGGCATGATATTTGTCTTTATGTGTCCGAAGAATTCTCCCTCGTCGTTGAATAAATTGTCTTGGGTTTCCCGTACTTGCACAGAAAATTGCCATTTCGCTACGTGGTACATCAACACCTTCATCCAAACATTTCATTGAAGTAAGAACTTCCAATTCACCATTAGCGAAATCATTTAATATTTGGTTACGGTCTTTTGAATCAGAAACAAATTTCTTGACTGTTGTAACAGGACTTACATTACATACGATTTTGGTATATAAATCTATGAGATGTTCTGATGTCTCATCGTCAGGAATTATGTCTCTTTCGTCAAAAATATCACCTGTCTCATCAGGTCTGTTTCCCTCTGGAACATAAACGAGAGTATATTTTAAATTCCCTTTTTCCTTAAAACGTTCTTCTATTATGCTTTTAAAAACCGTTTCTTTGTTTTTAGCCTTATGTATAATACGCTTGCGTTTAAGCAACAAAGCCATCAATATATCATCACCGCTTGGAAATGATTTTTTTGAGACATTGTAAAATTTGGCAAGTTTTGTGGAAAGTTGCAAATATTCAGACATTTCAGTCGCAGTCAGATTAACAACATGAGGGTAATAGTAATATCTGCACAAAAATCCATTTTCTATTGCATCTTTCATTGAGTACTCGAAAGTGTATTCATCTTTCACTCCGAAAAATTCTCTTAACCTACTGTTCGCTTCATCATCGAATTGCCTGTTTGGAGTTGCGGACAAGCCAATCCTACGCACATATTTTATTCCATCAATTTTGTCTAAAATCCGTTTAGAACCCATATTGTGTACTTCATCTGCAATAAGCAATGTTTGTTTGCGGGGGAATCTAATCAATGTCTCAAATATGCCAGTACGGACAAATGATGCGTATGTTGCGATTATGATATAAGAGACTGCTTCACCTGAAGGATTAAAGTCTTCTTTTAAAAGTAAAGATTCAAGTTCGTTTTTACAATTTTTGCTTTTCGAATAAACCTTGTAAATATGTTCAAAATTAAACTTCTTACATTCTTGTTCCCATTGTTCAACAAGGGTAAAAGTAGGGACTAATATAATCGCTTTATAATAATGCTTTCTATTATAAATCTCCAACAAACAGTTCAATGAGGTTAGGGTCTTTCCTGTTCCTGTTGCCATTACAAACATTCCTTTTTGGGTCGGTTTCCAGTTCTCGAAAGCCTTTTTCTGATAATCTCGTGGACCAGACGGATAGGGAAATTCAGGTATAATGACATTTGACTGTCCTATTGATTTTGCAGCAATTTTCTCAATAGTTTCCTGAACCTTGTTTTTTGCCTTTATTAATATTGCCCGTATTGGGTCTGACAGTTTTTTGTCATCTTTCTGCTCTAAAAGATTTTTCTCGTCTTCAAGCAGTTCTTTCATTTCCTTTACAGGAAACGCACTTGAAATATGTGTTCTGATGTCATGTGCATCAATATATTTTACAGTAGGGTCGTTACCATTAAACGTTAGCTCAAAATCCTCTTTAATGTCATTGATTTTATAAATGTCCTTTCCTCCATCCCAATCACAGAAAGCCGTAATACTTTCATTGTTTTCCAAAAGTGCAGAACGTGAAAAATTACAAGAGCCGTCAAATGCTACTGTATTCAATCCATCAGAGAACAGACCGCATTTCGTATGAGCTATACCGATACCATCGTTAGGTGTAACTATTTTAATGTCAATACGCTCGTAACGGATAAGCCATGATATACAATCATAGAAATGGCGGTCTCTTTCAGACAATGTTTCCTTTAAATTTTCTATATCTGAAAGATTGAATGACGGCAAGAAAGATTTTGATTTAGCTTTGTCAATGGCTTTCTTATCTGGTTCTGAAAGAATATCATTGATGATTAGTCGCATACGTCCGCCATTATATAGAAAGCAAGAAAAACCATCACAAAGAACATTTATTGCAGATGACGAGAAAAACCCCAATTTCAAATCAAATAAAGTGGCATTGCATAATCCTTCAGAAAAGAAACCCACAGGCTCCCATTCTGTATGTGATTTAAATCGTCGGCTTTCAGGCCATAGAACATTAGTTTTTAGCATACTACCTTATATAAAACAGTTAGCGCAAAAATTATCTTCATCTATTATTCCAAATTTATCAGCCAATTTGGTTGACTGCTGTTTCGTTTCTTGCTTTTTTATTGCATCCAATTTAATCTGCCTGATACGCTCCGGCTTTATCAATTCAGCTAAACTTTCACTTTGATTCCAGGTATATCCGCCCTTTTCAAATTCCATGGCTTTCTCAAACAAATCTGGATGCTGCTCATATAACCATATCCATTCTATTTTTTGTTGGAAGAAACAGAAATAACAACCTGAACGGCTGCGGTTGTATGTACCAATC
>JAJPZD010000240.1 GCA_021204605.1 Prevotella sp. | reverse complement strand
ATTATTTCATGGATTTGGGATTGCGCAACGCACGCCTTAATTTCCGTCAGTCAGAAAGAAATCATATAATGGAGAACGTTATTTACAACGAACTGAGATATCGGGGATTCAATGTTGATGTCGGTGTCGTCCCTGTCGTAAAGACAAATGGAGACGGCAAGCAGCAACGAGCAAATCTTGAAGTGGATTTCGTCTGCAATCTTGGTAGCAGACGTTACTATATCCAATCTGCATATAGAATGGAGACATACGAAAAGACTCAGCAGGAACGTGCCTCCTTAATTAAAGTGGATGATTCTTTCAAGAAAATCATTGTCTTCGGAGAGGAAACTCCCGTTTTAAGAGATGAACATGGCATTACAACATTATGCATTTATGATTTCCTGTTAAAAGAAAACTCGTTGGAACTTTAAACAACGGGTTTTATTTTTCAAAACTCAAACGAGGCTCTTACGTTGACTTGTCTGCCTGTTAGGTAATTAGGTACGGCATATTGCTGGTTGGTTACATCAGTAATCCAATAATATGAGTTTACATTGTTGATACCCAACAGATTGAGACAGTCAACACCAAGCCAGATATTCTTGAAAATCGTCTTCTTGTCACGCTTCTCGTTGTTCAAAGCACGATAACTCATACCGATATCCACTCGCTTGTAGGCAGGGGCACGGAACGGCTGCACATCAAGACTGCGGTGCGGTGGTCCGAATGGCAGTCCATCGGCAAACGCTAATTTCAGCGACATCGTCCAACGGTCAGTGCCAGGAAAATAGTCAGTGAAAAACAGGTTTATAGAATATCGCTGGTCGGTCGGCATCGGAATACTCTGACCGTTGATGTTGATTTTTGTGTCCATGAGCGACAGACTGACCCATGAATCAGTGCCAGGCACAAACTCACCATACAATTTGAAGTCAACACCCATGGCATGACCACTGCACTGCTGACTGGCATCATAAATAATTTTCACGTTGTCAACGGTGTATGGCACCAAGTTTCCCAACGCCTTGTAGTATGCCTCGGCAGTGAACTTATAAGGGCTGTCCTTCACCTTGAAACGATAGTCAAAACCTGCAATGAAATGAATGGAACGCTGACTTTTTATCTTGTTGTTGAGTGTGGCGTATGTCACGCCATTTATCGTAGTAGTATCACGCAACTCCTTGAAAAACGGTGTCTGATAATAAATACCGGTCGCTAAGCGAAACGTCACATTGTTGTTGAAAGCAGGAATAATACCTAATGAAACACGCGGACTGACAACACTCTCATGATTGAAATTCCAATGACTGAACCTCACGCCATAGTTGAGGGTGTAGAATGTATGCTCACCAGGACTATTGAACCTCCACGTGTCCTGGATGTAAGTCTCAAGACGGTTCGCTCCAAGTGAGTTTTTCGCATTCAGAGAATAAATCAAATAAAGGTCACTGCCTGTATGGGGAACACTATAACCACTGGAATCACGCATCTCATATTCCTTGCTGTTCTCCTTCACCCTCTCTATCTTATATGTCACGCCAGCCTGGATGTCATGCTTGCGCACCTTGTGCTCAACTGATAGCTTCAGACTTTTCACGTTGGCCTTCAGGTAGTTGCGGGCATGCTCCATGTATGTTCCAACGCCAAGGTTTTCACTCGTCTCTGTCTGCGTCAGCCAATACTGGCCCTGTATGTCGTATGTCTCCTGCTCGTTGGTGTGGAATGCCGAGGCGTTCAACGTAACCTTTGTTCTGTCACCGAATTTTCTCGATATGCTCAACGAACCGAAATATGTGCGGAACACATCCTTCTCCTGACCGTCGAAATACACCTTGAACGACTTCACACTCTCAAGAGTTCCGAATTTTGTCTCCCTATCCTCTGGATAGAAATTATAATGGTTATTCGATATGTCTCCTATAAACTCTATTGACCACCTGCTGTTAGGATCGTATGTCAGATATGTCTGATAGTCAAGGAAATTCGGATCGTACTCTCCATTCGTGTCAAACGTACCAAGCAGGTATTTGTTCGTCTTGTACCTGATACCGTTGCTCCAAGAAAATGTCTTTGTGCTGAACCCCACAAATGCATTCGCTCCAAGCAGACTTCCATCCACTTGTGCCTCGAATTTCTTCGGCTTCTTGTACGTTATGCTCAATGCCGATGACATCTTGTCGCCATATATAGCCTCAAAACCTCCAGTGGAGAACGCCACGCCCTCAACCATATTCGGATTGATTATCGACAAACCCTCCTGCTGACCGCTCCTCACGAGGAATGGACGGTATATCTCTACATTATTAATATATACACTGTTCTCATCAAAACTGCCACCACGCACATTATATTGCGACGACAACTCACTGTGCGTTGACACACCAGCCTGCGACTGTATCATCTCCTCAACAGCATTGCCCGTGACGCTCGGTGAGTTCTTTATGTCGTTGATATCCAACTGCTCCGTACTACCCATCTGACGCTTCTGCTCCGTAACTGTTACCTCACTGAGCTCGTTATCCTCAAAAAGTTGTATCTGCAAAGTCTGCTTGCCACGGGGATTTCTCAACACACGTGTCTTTGTTTTGTAACCCACCATAGAAAAGCGTACTACTACACTGTCGGAAGAATGAAGCTGTATGGAATATTCGCCTTTGAGGTTTGTCATCGTCATCTTGCCCTGCTGTACAACGGCAACAGTGGCAAGCTCTATCGGCTTCATATCATTGTCGGTAACTCGCCCCGACAATGTGAAACTCTGCGCACTTACTCTCAACGTCTGCAAAAACAACAGTAGTATGATTATGCAAAAGTAACTTCTTTTCATCTCGTTTAATAACGAATTATTTACTTAATTATTGCATTCCGTATTTACAAGTAAAAATCTTTTGTAAGTCGCTCGTACCATTCTGTTCGTGTCATGTCGTTCTTGCTCAAACATTCCGATGTCTCCTCAATACGCATCACAGGATGTTTCCTGTACGACAAAAGATACCTGCTTACTGGTTTACGTTCTACTGTCCTAACGGCACTTATTCTTCCAGGAAACAACCCCGCGAATGTTGCCGCCATATCAAAATCTGTGCGGCAAGTGGCTGGGATTACTGCGGAAAACTCACCACTATCTCTCAACAGTGCCGCCACTCCTTGAAACAAGTCGTGATACGTCAATGTCGCAGTATGACGCGCTATTGTTTTCCTCTTATCTGGATTGTTTAACGAACAGTTGTAAAACGGTGGATTACAAACTATTGCATCGTATTCTCCTATATCGAAATCCTGCAATGATGACTCAATAGCAGTAATTCTCTCACTGTATATAGAATTGCGGAAATTCTCCTGCGCCTGCAAAACTGATTCTGGATCAATATCTATAGCCGTGATTTCTGCATCCTCATATCGCTGCGCCATTAGAAGTGCTATCAATCCTGAACCCGTACCGATGTCAAGGATATTCTTACCGCCATTCGCCCACGCTCCAAGGAGAATACCGTCAGTGCCGACTTTCATCGCACATTTGTCGTGTAATACGGTGAATTTCTTGAAAGAAAAACTGCTCATCCGTGATATTTCTGAAATGCAAAAGTACATAAAAATGCTCTTTTGTTTTTGCTTTATATATAAAAATACGTACCTTTGGGAGATTTTTATCACCAACTTAATAAAATAGTCATGTCAAACGACAAAAAGAAATCTCTATGGCAGGCTGCCATCGCCTTGTTTTTCGCTATCGGTATAGCTTTTTTCCGTTTTGCGCTTTTAGGAAGCTATTGGACTGCTTTATATATCGCTGATATACTCCTTCTTGTCTTATCCGCATATATGTATTCACGTTGCAATAAGAAAAAATAAGATATGCCCTTTATTCTCAATATAAGCCTCCTAAGGTTACTCTAAAATAAGCAAAGTTAATAAACAACGTTAAAGAGAAAATTATTTTTGACATACAACAGATTATAAATTTAATTGAGTAAATTTGCAGCTCAATTTGAATAGCATATTTATGAAAAGAGAAGTAAATAACGCATTTTCAATGATCGCAGACTATGATGGAGACATCACGAAACTCTTCGAAGGAGACTTCGCAGGAGAGCTCCCTATTTTAGCAACACGTAACCTCGTGCTCTTCCCTGGTGTTGTATCTCCCATCCTTATTGGAAGAGACTCAAGTCTGAATCTTGTCAATGAACTGAAAGACAAACAAGACGCAATTTTCGCCATTATATGTCAGAAGGATGCTAACCAAGACAATCCCGGAAAAAACGACTTATACGAATATGGCGTATATGCCAAGATAATCCGTATTCTTGAGATGCCCGGCAACTCCAATCTCACCGTAATTGTACAAGGCATGAGACGTTGCCACCTCAAGGAGATTACAGCAACGAAACCGTTTTACACTGGTATCATCGAGGATGTTCCCGACAATGCAGGTCTGAACATCGATGCCGAGTTTATCACTGCCGTCGAGGACCTGAAAAACAACTCCATAGAATACGTCAAGAAAAACGACGAAATCCCCGACGAGGCTCAGTTCGCATTGCGCAACATCAACAATCCTCTGATACTGCTCAACTTCATCTGCACCAGCTTCCCTTTCGACATAGATGAGAAAATAAAGCTCCTGGGCGAGAACTCAGGTAAGGAAAGAGTGTTCAAAATGCTCAAAATACTCCACAGAGAAACACAGCTCCTCGAGATAAAACACGACATACGCACCAAGACAAGGGAAGATATCGACGAACAGCAAAGGGAGTATTTCTTACAGCAACAGATTAAGAACATCAAGGAAGAACTCGGCAACGGCGAAAACAGCCCTGAGAAAAAAGAACTTAAAGAAAAAGCTGCCGAAAAACACTGGCCAGAGGAAATCGCTGCCACTTTCGATAAAGAACTCGACAAACTCGACATGCTCAACCCACAAAGCCCAGAATACAGCGTGCAGTTCACATATCTCCAGACTATGGTCAGCCTGCCCTGGCAAAGCTACACAGATGATGACCTCAACCTGAAACGTGCTGAAAAAATACTCGATAAGGACCACTATGGCATGAAGAAAGTCAAGGAGCGCATCCTTGAATATATGGCTGTGCTCAGCCTAAGAAAAGACCTCAAGTCGCCTATCATCTGCCTCTACGGTCCTCCCGGCGTCGGCAAAACAAGCCTCGGAAAGAGCATCGCCTCTGCCATGAAGAGAAAATACACACGCATCTCTCTCGGAGGCCTCCACGATGAGGCGGAAATACGAGGACACCGCAGAACTTACATAGGCGCAATGCCTGGACGTATCATAAAAAGCATTCAGAAAGCCGGCTCCTCAAACCCTGTGTTCATACTCGACGAGATCGACAAGGTTACACAGTCAACATTCAACGGAGACCCCGCATCTGCCCTCCTCGAAGTGCTCGACCCAGAGCAAAACCATGCCTTCCACGACAACTATTTGGATGTGGACTATGACCTCTCTCACGTCCTCTTCATCGCCACCGCCAACGATTTGGGCTCCATTCCACGTGCACTGCTCGACCGCATGGAAATTATCGAGGTAAGCGGATACATAACAGAGGAGAAAGTGGAAATTGCACGCCGACACCTCATACCAAAAGAAAAACAAAACTGCGGCCTTGACGACGAGAAAAAACTGATGTTCAACAAGGCGGCTATAGAGAAGATTATTGAACAATATACCCGCGAAAGTGGTGTAAGACAGTTGGAAAAACAAATTAACAAGACCTTCCGGAAATTGGCTTACGCAAAGGCAAAAGATGGTTTCTTGCCTTACTACAAGATTTCTCCCGATGAGATTTATTCTCTCCTTGGCAATCCCCCATTCTACCGTGATGTGTACCAGGGAAATGAATATGCCGGAGTCGTTACAGGGTTAGCCTGGACAAGCGTCGGCGGTGAGATATTGTTCATCGAGACAAGCCTCAGTAAGGGTAAAGGCTCTAAACTCACGCTTACGGGCAACCTCGGCGATGTGATGAAGGAATCAGCCGTCCTCGCTCTCGAATACGTAAAGGCGCACGCCGACACTCTAAATATCGACTACCGTATCTTCGACCACTGGAACATACACATCCATGTGCCCGAAGGCGCAACTCCAAAGGACGGGCCCTCCGCTGGCATCACCATCGCCACTTCCATAGCCTCTGCACTCACACAACGGAAAGTCAGAAAAAATACCGCTATGACTGGAGAGATAACGCTGAGAGGAAAAGTGCTTCCCGTTGGCGGCATAAAAGAAAAAATCCTTGCTGCAAAACGCGCCGGGATAACAGAAATAGTGATGTGCAAGGAAAACAAGAAGGACATCGATGAGATATCAGAGGAATACCTCAAAGGCGTAAATTTCCACTATGTCGAGAACGTCCAGCAAGTGTGGGACTTCACACTCACTGACGACAAAGTAAGCAACCCTGTAACTTTCGATATCGAGGAGGATAACAAGAAGCAAGAAGATTAACGAGCAAACAGCTCAAGCAAGGAGCCGGCAAAATCGCATTTTTAATTTTTTAATTTTTTAATTTGCGAAGCACAGTGACTTTTGAACTTAAACATACTGACAATGCTTCTGATGCCCGCACAGGACTCATAACCACCGCACACGGCGATATAGCCACTCCAATATTCATGCCAGTGGGCACTTGTGGCTCTGTCAAGGCAGTTCATTTCAGTGAGTTGAGGGAAATGATAAAAGCCCAAATCATCTTGGGCAACACTTATCACCTCTATCTCCGCCCAGGATTAGATATCCTCAAGGCGGCTGGCGGACTGCATAAGTTCAATACGTGGAACAGACCTATTCTCACTGACAGCGGGGGGTTTCAGGTGTTCTCATTGACCGACATCCGCAAACTGAAAGAGGAGGGCTGCGAGTTCCGCTCTCATATTGATGGGTCAAAACACATCTTCACACCCGAAAACGTCATTGATACTGAAAGAATTATAGGGGCGGATATAATGATGGCTCTCGACGAATGCCCTCCTGGTAAAAGTGATTATGAATATGCAAAAAACAGTTTGTTGCTCACCCAACGCTGGCTCGACAGGTGCTTAAAGCGTTTCAATGAGACTGAACCGCTATACGGCTATGAGCAATCGATCTTCCCGATAGTACAGGGATGTACTTACAAGGATTTGAGAAGCGAGGCTGCCAAGTTTGTCGCCGACAAAGGCGCAGACGGCAATGCAATAGGCGGTCTTGCAGTGGGTGAACCCACGCAGGTGATGTACGAGATGATCGAGGTGGTCAACTCTATACTCCCAAAAGACAAACCTCGCTATTTGATGGGGGTCGGCACACCGCAGAACATTCTCGAAAGCATAGAGCGTGGCGTGGATATGTTCGACTGTGTAATGCCAACACGCAACGGCAGGAACGCCATGCTGTTCACTTACAACGGTACAATGAACATGCGTAACAAGAAATGGGAAAACGACTTCTCACCTATCGACCCCGATGGCTGCGAATTAGACAGAATCCATTCTAAGGCTTACTTGCACCACTTGTTCAATTCACAGGAGATACTGGCGTTGCAGATTGGCAGCATCCATAATCTGGCATTCTATCTCCGCCTCGTCTCCGACGCACGTCAACATATCGAGAACGGCGATTTCGTAAAATGGAAAGCTTCTGTCATAGAGCAGTTGGGCAGACGCATTTAAGTGATTAATGACATGAAGAGAAGTAACATCAGAAAATACAGAATGGTACTGAGGCTCTCACGCTGGCTGAGAATGCGCTTCAACTGGCTTTTCGTGTCTTTTGCTTGGCTTAAACTTAAATTGCATTGGATGAAAATTTTAAACCCATCCAAATATCTCAAAATTCTCGACTGGTATATCATACGCAAATTCATCGGCACTTATTTCTATTCCATAATACTCATAATATCAATCTCTATAGTATTTGATGTCAACGAGAACCTCGCCAAATTCGCCCAGTATCATGCTCCTCTGCGCGCCATTGTTTTCGACTACTACCTCAACTTCATTCCTTATTTCGCCAACCTGTTCAGCCCTCTCTTCGTCTTCATTGCCGTGATTTTCTTCACATCAAAACTCGCCGGCAACTCCGAGATAATATCCATGCTCGCTGCCGGAGTCAGTTTCAAACGTCTTATGCGCCCGTATATGGTCTCTGCCGCCATAATCTCCATACTCACATTCTGCCTCGGGGCTTACGTCATACCAAAGGGAACCATAATACGACAGAACTTCGAGACAATGTACAAGAACAAAAAAACAAATACTTCCGCCGGTAACGTCCAACTGCAGGTAGGACAAGGCGTAATAGCCTATATGCAACTCTACGACGACAACCTCAAGAGAGGCTACGGCTTCTGCCTTGACAAGTTCGAAAACAAAAAACTCGTCAGCCACCTCACTGCCTCCGAAGTTCAATACGATACAATCGCCGATACCAAATACCACTGGAAAATACGCAACTGGCGCATCCGTGAACTGAAAGGCCTGCGTGAGACTATAACAAGTGGCATGACATCGCGCGACACAGTGATTATGATGGAGCCTGCCGACCTCGTATTCTCCAAAGGTCAACAGGAAACGTTTACAAGTCCACAGCTCCGTGCTTACATCAGTAAACAGATCGACCGCGGCTCTGGCAATGTGGTGCAATACGAGGTGGAATATCATAAACGCATCGCCATGTCGTTCGCCTCCTTCATCCTTACTACTATCGGACTGGCTCTGTCTTCACGCAAGCGTAAAGGCGGAATGGGGTTGTATCTCGGTATCGGACTAGCCTTGAGTTTCGCTTACATCATGTTGCAGACAGTATCTGCTACTTTCGCCATAAATGCCAATACGCCTCCTGTTTTGGCCGCATGGATACCTAATATTATTTTTGCGGTAGTGGCATATTTCTGCTACCGAAAAGCTCCTAATTAAAATGACTTTTTACGATTTAGATTTATGTGATAACGCTCTCGATGCTATCGAGGATATGGGCTGGGAACAGTGCACCCCTATACAGGAAAGGTGCATCCCTGAAATATTAAACGGCATGGATGTACTCGGCATCGCACAGACAGGAACTGGCAAAACAGCTGCTTATCTGTTGCCGATCCTAAGCAGATTAGATAACGGGGACTTTCCAGAAGATGCAATCAACTGCGTGATAATGAGTCCTACAAGGGAATTGGCTCAACAGATTGACCAGGCTATGCAGGGCTTCTCATATTATATGCCCACAGTCAACAGTGTGGCTGTTTATGGCGGTAACGATGGCTCCCGATATGACCAAGAGAGCAAGGGTATGAAAATGGGGGCTGACGTCATAATCGCCACTCCAGGTCGCCTGATCAGTCATATCACCATGGGCAATGTCGATTTCAGCCGTGTGTCGTTCTTCGTCCTCGATGAGGCCGACCGCATGCTCGACATGGGCTTTTATGAGGATATTCTTACTATAACAAAACTGTTGCCCAAATCTTGCCAGACAGTGATGTTCTCTGCCACAATGCCTGAAAAAATCGAGCAACTCGCAAAGACTATCCTCAATAAACCGACAATAGTGAAATTGTCTATCAACAAGCCTGCCGACAAAATAAAACAGTTGGCCTACGTATGCCATGAGAACCAGAAAACGGGCGTGCTGAAAGATATTTTCAAAAAATATGGTCAAAAACGTGTCCTCTTGTTCTCTTGCTCCAAACTGAAAGTCAAGGATATCACACGCACACTGCTGGCAAGGAAAATCAACTGCGGAGAGATGCACTCCGACCTGCCGCAAAGTCAGCGTGATGAGATAATGTACCGTTTCAAAAGCGGACAGGTGGATGTGCTCATTGCTACCGACATAGTGGCTCGTGGCATTGACATAGACGATATTTCTATGGTTATCAACTATGATGTGCCGCACGACTGTGAAGACTATGTTCACCGCATTGGCAGGACGGCACGCGCTGACAACGCTGGCATAGCAATCACTCTTATTCGCGGCAAGGAGGTAGCCGACTTCATGCGTATCGAGAAATTTCTCGGTTATGAGGTAGAAAAACTACCCCTTCCAAAATCTCTCGGCACACCACCTGAATACAAGCCAATGCCCAAGACGAAGAATGGCTTTAGAGGCAAAGGAAAAGGAAAGAAAAACGCAAGCAGACACTCATCAACACGTCCGCACACCACAGAGGGGCGTTTAAAAGGAATTGGGAAAAGCAAGAGTAACGGGAAATGGCAGGACAAGAATAATGGAAAAAACAAAGGAAATCACAAGCGATAACAAATTGAAAAAGTCTTCAAGCAACAGTGTTTCTTCAACACAAAATGCCATTAAGCAATCTTGCTGTCCTCCCCCTAAATGGGGAGTGAGAGGGGGCTTCTCGGCTTTCATTTTCGACCTCGACGGTACTTTGTTGAACACCCTTACTGACCTGTCTGCAAGTGTGAACCACGCATTGCGCTCCTTCAACATGCCCGAACATACAGAGGAAGATGTAAAACAAATGGTTGGCAATGGCATAAAGAGACTCGTTGAACTTGCCATCCCCAATGGCCTTGCCAATCCTCAATTTGATGATGTGCACAAAGCGTTCATGAATCATTATCTCGTACATAGCCTTGATGCTACAAAACCTTACGATGGCATAATGAAGATGTTGGACTCATTGAAAAGCAGAGGCAGGAAAATGGCGATTGTCAGCAACAAACGACATGAAGCTACCGAGCGGCTGTGCAAACATTTTTTCAGTGATTATATTAGCGTGGCAATAGGTGAAAGTGATAAAATCAAAAGAAAACCTGCCCCTGACACAGTTATCGAGGCAATGTCACGCCTTGATGCAGACAAAGACAGTACGGTTTATATTGGTGACAGCGATGTTGACATTCTGACTGCGAATAACGCCGGCATCCCATGTATCAGCGTCCTCTGGGGCTTCCGTGACAAGGACTTCCTACTCCGACACGGTGCCACAACACTAATCAATACCCCGGCCGAATTGCTCGACCTGTAAATAACTCCCAAACAAAATAAATGTTCCAGTTAAGTAAGTGCAGTGCAAACTTGCTTCAACTCTGCCTAACGTGAGGAACGCCACCGTACGGTAATTTTTTATCGCTTAGCACTACTGTAAAGTGTGACCATCAATGAATCCCTGCACTTTCTCCTTGTAACTCTCAGAAACAGGTATGTAGGCATTGTCAATGACAATACGTCCCCTGTCTATCATCTCTACCTTAGCCATGTTGACTATGAACGAACGGTGCACACGAAGAAACTGTGGCTGGGGGAGATAGTCCTCAAGCTTTTTCATATTCATCAGCGACATTATAGGCTTCCCGCCAGTGATGTAAACCTTGATATAATCTTTAAGACCCTCAACGTAGAGAATATCGTCGAATTTTATCCTGAGAAGCTTATACTCACTCTTGACATAGATGAAACGGTCGCGGGATAGCAACTGCTGCTTGTCAACAACTTGAAACCACTCTATGGCTTTGTTGACCGCAAAGAGAAAGTTCTCATAACTGATAGGTTTCAGGAGATAATCGATGGCATTCGCCTTGTAGCCTTCAATGGCATAGCGGTCAAAGGCTGTGGTGAACACTATGCGGGTTCGCTTAGGCAACAGATTGGCAAACTCAAGACCACTGATCTCTGGCATCTGGATGTCTAAAAACAACAGGTCAACAGCCTCCTCACGTATTACTTTCATCGCTGTCACGGCACTCTCAAAAGTGCCTACTAAATTCAACTCCGGCGTCTTTCGGGCATAGCTCGCCAACAGCTCGGCTGCCAACGGCTCATCGTCTATTATTGCACAATTAAGTATCATCTGTTTCAAGTTAATAATTAAAAGTTATAAGTTTCGAGTATGCGAAAACAATCAATCTTGTTTGAATTGTTGAGCATGGGAAATTTCTTCAAAGATTAATTCACTCTTGCGTGCAGGCACCTCAGCACGCTCTTTGCTTGTGTTTTCCTATCAAGTTGCATTTCTTATCGGGTATCTCGCAGTTGGGTGTCATATAGTATAATTTTTGAAATATACATATTGTTTTTCTCGTCAACGCCCCTACTCCACTCGTATTTGTCTTTATATGATGCCTCCAAACGTTTTGCAACCTGTTCAAGACCAATACCATGACCGCTCTGGTCGGATGAGCTCTTAGGATAATTGCTGTTTTTTATCTCACATATCACTTTGTCACCATCGGTGCTGATGTCTATTGAAATGTAACTCGGTTGTGAGTTGCTCACGCCATGCTTGAATGCGTTCTCCACAAGGGATATGAATATGAATGGAGCAATATACACATCTTTTTGCTGTGGAAGCGTGAATTTTACTTCTATCCTCACATTCTTACCTACTCTCAGACGCATCAGATTAACATAATTGTTCAAAAACTCCGTCTCTTCACGCATGCTGATCGCCTTCTTGTTCTCATAGAGCATCTGACGCAATAGTGCACTAAGGGATAAAACTGCTTTTTGCGCCTTTTCGTGATCAAATGATATTAGGGCATAGATGTTGTTGAGCGTGTTCAAAAGAAAATGCGGATTAATCTGGTTGCGCAGATTCTTCAACTCTGCCTCGGTCTTCTGTATCTCCATCTCTTTCCTCCCATTCTCCGCCTGTTGCCACCTTTGCGCAAGACGCAGCAACACAGCGACCACTGCAGTTAGAAAGAGGGGTAACACATGCTTGCCCGTAATCGTAAACAGCATTGCGATTTTCGAGAATATATCATCCTCGTTGTGAATACGAGGAGGACGCAACGGGTCAAGCATCGCCTCACGCATGAACAGCACCTGCATCAACCCTTGCATGGCTATCGTAAAAATTATTACAGTTATAATGTTGACGCAAATGAACACTCTATACCTGTTGTTTATGAAATAGCGTGGAACAAGCCACAGATAGTTCATATAAAACAAAATGCACATCAACAGAGGGAAACATAGATGGAGCAGATATGTCCCCGTGTCCTGGTTGGAATGTTGAGGCAACGGCATTATGGTTGCGAACGCTACAAGCATCCAACACACTATATGGAACAATATCTGAATTACGCTTCTCTTGCTTACCATCTATTTATTTGTTATCGTCATTCGTATCTTATTGCTTCTATCGGGTCGAGCTGCGATGCCTTCTTTGCCGGATACCAACCGAAGAACACTCCTGTTGCCGTACATACAAAGAAACTGAGCAACACGCTCCATGGCTGTATCAATACCGGCCATTTGGCAAATATGTTCACGGCGTAGGTAGCCCCAAAACCAAGAAACACACCTATGATACCGCCTGTTACACTAAGCAGGATTGACTCTATAAGAAACTGACTAAGGATGTCTATTCCCCTTGCGCCGACACTCATACGCAAACCTATCTCTCGTGTTCGTTCCGTTACACTGACATACATGATGTTCATAATTCCAATACCACCCACAACAAGCGAGATACCGGCTATACATGCCAAAAGAATTGTCATAAGGTCGGTTGTGGAGTTGAGCATCGTGGCAAGCTCTTCCTGTGAACGGATGTTGAAATCGTCCTCATCGCCTTCATCCTCATCTGTCGCATCCTTGAGCTTATGCTGCGTGCGCAAAATCTCTGTAATCTCGTCAACGGCTGTATCTGTAAGATCCTCTGTCAGTGCGGAACATGAGATACTTTGCACGTATGTGATGGCAAGGATACGCTTCATCACGGCTGAATATGGAGCTAATACTATGTCGTCCTGATCCTGACCCATCGAGTTGTAACCCTTGCTCTTCAACACTCCTGTGATACGGAAAGGTATCGTGTTGAACCTTATCACCTTACCCACCGGGTCTGAACCGTCAGGAAAAAGGTTGTCAACAACAGTTTTTCCGACAATGCAAACCTTAGCACTCGACTTGATATCATCTTCGTTGAACATCTCACCATCCTCAACCTCCAACATGCGGATCTTTAAATAATCCTCGTTAACGCCATAGATAGTTGACGGGGTGTTGTTGTTACCGTAGATAAACTGTCCGGAACTGTTCACCACAGGACTGATAGCGGTGATGTATTTACACTGGTCTTTAAGAGCCTCATAATCCACAAGTTTTAGTGTCTCCATGGACGACGCATCCTGACGCACACCACCTCGCATATCTTGTCCCGGCATTATCATTATCATGTTGGAACCCATCTCGGAAATCTGCTGACGGATACTCTGCTTGCTTCCCTGACCGATTGCCAACATCGTGATTACCGATGCCACACCGATTATTATACCAAGCATCGTGAGGAACGAGCGCAACTTGTTGGCTGCTATCGCACGCACCGCTATTTTAAAAAGATTTACTATACTCATGCTTCGCTATGCTCCGCAAAATAAAAACTAAAAATTAAAAATTCATTATCGCTTGAAAGCTCGCTTGTTCTATTTTTTGCACCTCAATCGTCCTCTGCTGGGGGCAGCTCGGAAAGTGCTTTCTCGGCGGAGAGGATGTTGTCGTTATAGGTATCGTCACGGATTGAACCGTCGCGTAACACGATATTCCTACTGGAATACAGGGCGATATCTGGGTTGTGGGTAACGAAGATTATCGTTCTCCCTTCAGCATGTAGCCTCTGGAAAAGTACAAGTATCTCAAATGATGTACGGGTATCAAGATTTCCCGTAGCCTCGTCTGCAAGTACTACGGCTGGATTGTTCACCAATGCGCGGGCTATTGCCACACGCTGCATCTGACCTCCCGACATCTGGTTCGACTTATGGTATAACCTATCACCTAAACCCACTGCCTTCAATGCAGTTATGGCACGCTCACGACGCTCCTTAGCTCCAACACTCGAATTGTACATCAACGGCAATTCCACATTCTCCACACTCGTCGTCTTGGCAAGAAGGTTGTAGTTCTGGAACACGAAACCTATTTTGCGGTTGCGCAGTATCGCCCTGTCCGACTTTTTCATCTTACGCACAGAATAACCGTCAAGATAATACTCTCCGCTCGTGGGCGTGTCAAGACAACCCAACTGGTTTAGCAATGTTGACTTGCCGGAACCTGACTTTCCCATTATGGTAACAAACTCGCCCTCGTAGATCTTGAACGACACGCCTCGTAGGGCATGCACGGTCTCGTCACCCACAATGAAATCACGGCGCACATTATCCAACTCAATAACGACCTTGCCCTTATTGTCTTTCTCTTCTGCCATGTTATGATTTCTTGTTCTTTTTGTTCTGTCCCGGCCCCTTAGGCGCAAACGGACTGGTCTCTTGCTGTGAACTGTCATCCTCTGTAGCATCCGACGATGACGTGTCCTCATCAACCTTTATCTCCGTAACGACTTTTGTACCCTTTGAAATACCGCTCAATATCTCGGTATTGATACCGTCAGAGATACCTACTGTCACAGCGTGTGCCTCAAATACGTTGTTGCTGAATGTCCACACCTTCTTCGAACCGTTGCAGTCCTTGATCTTCGCTTTCTTGATAAGCTCTTGTGTAGGGGTGAAACGCAACGCCTTGTTCGGCACGCTAAGCACGTTCTGCTCCTCATGGGTGTATATCGTAACGTTTGCCGTAAGCCCCGGCTTCAGTTTCAAATCCTGGTTAGGCGCACTGATTACTACCTCGTATGTAACGACATTGTTGGTTGTCGTAGCCTCCTGCCTTACCTGGGTTACAGTGCCGATGAACTTATCATTGGGGAATGCGTCAACCGTGAACGTTACCCTGTTGCCTTCCTTGACCTCGCCTATGTCAGCCTCATCAACATCGGCGATAACCTGCATATCTGTCAAGTCCTGTGCGATGGTGAACAAAGTAGGTGTCTCGAAACTTGCGGCAACGGTCTGACCTTCCTCAACTTCCTTCGACAGCACCACTCCGTCAATAGGTGATGTGATTATGGCATAACCAAGGTTTGTCTGTGCTTTCTGCACGCTCTCCTCCTGCTGCTTAACGGCATCCTGTGCCTGACTGTAAGAAAGCTGCGCAAGCTCAAAGTCATCGGCACTGACAAGCCCCTTCTCATACAATGTCTTGTAACGCTTGTAATTTGCCGTCTGGTACTTCAACTGGCTCGTCGCATCATTCAGGCTCGCCTTGGCGATGTTCAACTCACTGATAAGGTTTGTCTTGTCAAGCTC
>JAJPZD010000026.1:2438-3940 GCA_021204605.1 Prevotella sp. | reverse complement strand
CATGCGAATGCGTTCATAGAAAACTTCAAAATCGATGGACGACCTCTTATAGACCTAATTGACGAGTTGGAAGATGTTGAACGAGTGTAATCCGTTAGGAAAAGTAGTGTTTGAATAAAAAAAATATGTTAGAACAAAAGATATACAATTACTTTGAGAGAAATCCGGAATTGCGGGTGCTTTTCATCTTTTATGACCCATATCTGAAAGACGATTTGCAACACATCACGTGGAAGGACGGTTTCCGCTATGTGGAATTCAAGGGCGACTGGTTCACGTGCAAATACAAATTAGATACCGAATGGGCAAACGACAAGGTGGTTTTCTATTTCGACATGGCATCTCTTTTGGATGACAGAAAATTGCGTGATAAATTCCCGTTGATGGATGTCCTGAAAGCAAACATGGTATTCCATAACGAAGATTCTACCGCATTCATACAGCAATACCATCTGCCGCAGAACATGGCGACATTTGTGGAGAAGAATATCCAACTGTTGCAGTCGAGCAAAATGCTCAATATGCTAATTCCTTATTATCAAGACGGCAGTATCAACAATGACGTCGCCACAAGGGGCATACTCTCGATGTTCCTGTTGCAAAATCGTGTGCTTGACTGGGATGAGATCCTTATCCGTGTGTTGCTGCAAGGAAGAAATTCAGAAAAGAGCAACCGAAATGCATTCCACAAAAAACTGCAAGGCTCACCGATGATAAGTGAAGCGCTATACAAGCGTTTTTCAGACATCTTCGGCGTAACTATCGAGCCGAACACGGAAGAAAAAGTCGGCAAAATAGTGCAGTCGTTCAAGTATAATGCCATAGTGCAGAACTTGGCGGTTGAGGCAGCCGACAACTATAAGGCATACCGCATAAACAATTCCGCTACGTTGCAGCAGCTCAACACTTTGCTTTCACGCATAATAGACAACCAAAAATACAAAAATGATTTTGATGAACTTTTAGACGAATTGGGAGCAACTATCCGTTGTGATGAACTCGTGAAATGGTATGGGGCGGAAGCAAACTACTATTACATTCCCGATGACCTGTGCGTTCATATTTTGGGCAGTATCTTGGGGAGCGGTATAAGCAGTGAGCCACACAAAGTGATTAACAGGATAAGTGAACTGATGACAAAGCGTGAATACAGCGATGAGCTGAACACAGTGATGTATTTCATCGTGGGCGTTGCTGAATTTTATGAGGCGGCAACTTCCATCAAGACCCTGACAAGGAACACCCCTAACGATTATATCCTGTTTTATGAGAATGAGTTCTCGCAAATAGATTACCTATATCGCCATGCAGTGGAAAAATATTACGACATTCCATCTTCCAATGAACTGATTGACAGAGCACGACAAACAAAGGAAAATGTTGACCAGCATTATGCAAAACTTGCGAACAAGCTCAATTTGGAGTGGACTGCCTGTCTTAAAGATTGCGGCGGTTTCAGCAGTCTTATACAAATCCGCCAGTGGGAGTTTTATGACAAACTG
>JAJPZD010000026.1:0-2338 GCA_021204605.1 Prevotella sp. | reverse complement strand
ATATTAAGCGACACCGACAAGCGTTCCGAACATCTGCAACAATATCGTGACGGTGCTGTTTGCGTGCCATACGAGACAATTTCGGAACGAAACACAAGCAGTAACAGAGAGTTTTTCAAGCAGCACCCATTGGTTTACATCTTCCACAACTCGATAGACGAGAACGGTCATTCCAACTCCGCAAGGCAGTGCGTAAAAGGTTGTGCGCAGGCTGTTACTGACATAGCGGAGACTGTCGGCAAGATTCTCAGTTCCTGCAATGTTACGCAGGTGTATGTAACATCCGACCACGGTTTCCTGTTCAACGACATTCCTTTTGAGGAAAAAGACAAGCACAAGGTTACGGAGGAGACTTTGGAACAAAAAACGAGGTATTATCTCACAACATCGGATGAGGAGGTGAAGGGTGTGATGAAATTCCCGTTGGACGAGGTGTCGGGAATGAAAGATGCCGGCAACGTGAAAGTGGCTGTGCCGCTCGGCACAAACCGTTTTGCTGCCCCATCGGGCGGTTATATGTTCACCCATGGCGGCGCAGCGTTGCAGGAGTTGCTGATTCCGATAATAGTCTGTCAGCAGGAACGTACCAACACCAAAGAACCGGTTGGTGTTCAAGTGCTTGAACGTAACCTGTCAGTGCAGTCATCGAGGATAAAATTTAATCTGTTACAGACAGAGACTGTCAGTATGGAGAAAAGGGAGCGCACCGTTACAGTGGCTCTGTATGACAACGATACGGCTGTAACGCCTGTAAAACAAATAAAGTTGGACAGCACAGAACCGTTGCTCGACAAGCGCAAGGTGATGGTTGACCTTACCCTCAACAGAAATGTCAACCCGAACAACATCCTGCGCCTCAAGGTTTATGACGTTGAGGACAGCAATAACCCTCTGATTTGTGAGAACGTTACAAACAATACATTGATAGAACCCGATTTTTAAAGCTATAAAGAATGGATTTGCAACAGAAAGTGTTGAATGCCTTCGTCGGCAAGGTGGTGGGAAAGGACCTGGCTTTCCTCGTCAAGGGCGGTCTGCCTGTTCCTACATACGTATTGGAATATTTGTTAGGACAATACTGCGCAAGTGATGATGAGGAGATAGTGGAACAAGGACTTGAGAAAGTAAAGTCGGTAATACAGAACAATTACGTCCACCGTGCCGAGGCGGAGTCAGTGAAGGGCAAAATCCACGATATGGGGCATCACCGCATAATCGACAAGGTTACGGCGGTGCTTAACGAGAGACTTGACGAGTATCAGGCGACATTCGCAAATCTCGGACTGTCTGGCGTGCCTATCGGGGCGCAGTATATCAAGGCAAATCCCAAACTGCTGTCAGGCAACGGCGTATGGTGTATCGTAACTATCGGTTTCATCCCCGGCGAGGATGTCAGGGTGAGATGGGAAATACAGTCGTTGAAACCTATACAGATCTCAAATGTGGATGTAGAGGAATATATTGAGCGCAGGAAGGAGTTCACAACGGAGGAGTGGCTCGACTTCCTGATGCATACCGTAGGTCTTGATCCAGACAGGCTGAACCGCAGGGAAAAGTTCATCACCCTCGCTCGTCTGCTCCCTCATGTGGAGAACAATTTCAACTTCGTGGAGCTTGGCCCGAAGGGTACGGGAAAGTCGCATGTGTTCCAGGAACTCTCGCCATACGGTGTACTCGTCAGTGGCGGTGATGTTACCTCCGCCCGCCTGTTTGTCCGCATGGTAGGCAAACGAGAGGAGCTCGGTCTTGTGGGCTACTGGGACGTGGTGGCTTGGGATGAGTTTGAGCAGCAGAAGGGGCGTGCCGTGGATGCCGTGATGATCGACACTATGCAGAACTACCTTGCAAATAAGTCGTTCAACCGTGGCAAGGGCACTCACGAGGCCTCCGCCTCGATGTGCTTCGTGGGCAACACGAAACATACCGTGCCGTATATGCTCAAGAACAGTAACCTGTTTGAGAGTATTCCCACATCATTCATCAAGGGTGCGTTCCTCGACCGTATTCATCTGTACAACCCTGGCTGGGAGATTAAAATGCTCAAAAAGGAGTCGTTCTCTAAGGGCTACGGACTGATAACCGACTATATCGCCGCTATCCTGCATGAACTGCGCAACAAGGACATGACAGCCATGCTCAAGGACTATGCCACATTCGACCCTTCGCTGTCAGAGCGTGACCACCTCGCCATCCGCAAGACATTCTCAGGTATGGTGAAACTGCTGTACCCTGACCAGAAAATGACCGACGAGGAGGCGTTTGAATTGGTTGACTTCGCTGCGGAATGCCGCAAGCGCGTGAAAGACCAGCTTTATATCATCGACGAGACTTTCAAGGC
>JAJPZD010000022.1 GCA_021204605.1 Prevotella sp. | reverse complement strand
CCTATATACTTGTATCTTGTCTTTTTACTATTGTACATTCAACATCGAAATTCAACATTGTGATAACTTTTTATAATGTTGCACTTGCTGTTTGACTATTGATTTGTTACGTTTTGATTGCCATATTTAAAATATTCAGACATAAAAGACTGATAATCCGAAGATTTTTAATAATTTTGCATACTCAAAAATGGATTAAACAAAGTTCAAAAACAATGAAACCAACCGCTATATTGTTGCTCCATTGTCCTGATGAGCAGGGTATCATTACTGAGGTTACGAAGTTTATTGCCGATAATAAGGGTAATATCGTTTACCTTGACCAGTATGTTGACCGTCAGGATGGTATGTTCTTCATGAGGATAGAATGGGAGATGGACCAGTTTCTCGTTCCCCGTGAAAAGCTGAAAGACTATATCCAGACGCTCTATGCAGCGAGGTATCAGATGACATTCTCGCTCTATTTCAATGACGAGAAACCGAGGATGGCGATATTTGTAAGTAAGATGAGCCATTGCCTTTATGACCTCCTCGCACGCTACAAGGCTGGAGAGTGGGACGTTGAGATACCATGTATAATAAGCAACCACGAAGATCTGCGCTATGTGGCTGAACAGTTTGAAATCCCGTATTATGTGTGGTCAATAAAGAAAGACCATTCCAATAAGGATGAGGTGGAAAAGGCGGAAATGGAACTGCTGAGCAAGGAGAAGGTAACGTTTATCGTGCTGGCTCGTTACATGCAAATTGTTACTGAAAACATGATAAAAGCTTATCCTCATCATATTATTAACATTCATCACTCGTTCCTCCCTGCGTTTGTGGGGGCCAAACCTTACCATCAGGCGTGGGAGCGTGGCGTTAAGATAATCGGGGCTACCAGTCATTATGTTACTACTGAATTGGATGCCGGTCCGATAATAGAGCAGGATGTTGTGAGAATTACTCATAAGGACTCGCCTGAAAGTCTTGTTCTCAAAGGGCGTGACCTCGAGAAAATCGTTCTCAGTCGTGCCGTTACTAAGCATATCGAAAGGAAGATTTTGGTTTATAACAATAAAACTATTATTTTCAGTTAGGGCAACAGGATGAATGTGGCGATAGTGAAATACAATGCCGGAAATATCTACAGTGTGGTGAATGCACTGCGGCGATTAGGCGTGGAACCATTGCTTACTGATGTGCCCGAACAATTGGTGGCGGCTGACAGAGTGGTTTTCCCCGGACAGGGTGAGGCTGGTGTTGTGATGGACTATCTTGTGAAACATGGATTGGACAATGTGATACGCTGTCTTCGTCAACCTGTTCTCGGTATCTGCATCGGTCAGCAGTTGCTGTGCAGACATTCTGAGGAGAGCGATACCGACTGTCTGGGAATTTTTGATATTGACGTGAGGAAATTCCATCCTGAAAGGCATGAGGACAAGATACCAGTCATGGGGTGGAACTCGCTGCACGATATGCAGTCGCCGTTGTACAAAGGACTTGGTGATGAGCCGTTTGTCTATTTCGTGCATAGTTATTATGTTCCCGTTTGTGAATACACGATAGCGACAACCGATTATATCCTGCCATACAGCGCATCTTTGAATAAGGATAATTTCTATGCCACACAGTTTCATCCTGAAAAGAGCGGTGACGTGGGCATGAGAATATTGCAAAACTTTTTAGAGATTGACAAAACATGATACAACTGATACCTGCAATAGACATTATTGGCGGTAAGTGCGTGCGCCTGGTCAAAGGCGACTATAACCAAAAAACCGTCTATGACAGTTCCCCTCTCGATATGGCAAAACGGTTTGAGGACTGTGGTTTCAATCGTCTGCACATCGTTGACCTCGATGGTGCGAAGTCGAAGCATATTGTGAATATCGATGTATTGAAAGCGATTACCGAAAATACCGGTCTTATCGTGGATTTCGGCGGTGGGATAAAGACAGAAGAAGATATAAGGAAGGCTTTCGAAAACGGTGCTTCATTGGTAACGGTAGGTTCCGTGTCGGTAACGCACAGAGACTTGTTCTTGAGTTGGCTTGATAAGTTCGGTGCTGACCGTATGATACTCGGTGCTGACGTGCGCAGAGGGAAGATAAGCATAAACGGCTGGGAAGAGGATACCGATGAGGATATAATTCCTTTCCTACAGTTTTATATCGACAAGGGCGTGAAAAACGTTCTGTGTACAGACATATCGAAAGATGGGATGTTGCAGGGTGTTTCTCTTGCTTTGTATAAAAATATAATGAAGTGTTTCCCGAATATTAACCTCATAGCAAGCGGGGGTGTGTCGGGCATTGATGATATAAGAAACCTTAACGACGCAGGCATACCTTCGGTGGTTTTTGGGAAGTCAATATACGACGGCAAGATAGATATAACCACATTGATAAGAGATATTGCCCAATAGTAATTATTTATGGCAAAGGGACTTGCAAAAAGAATAATACCCTGTTTGGACGTGAAGGACGGACAGACGGTGAAGGGCGTGAATTTTGTGGATTTGCGGCATGCCGGTGACCCGGTGTCGTTGGGCAAGGCATACAGTGATGCCGGGGCTGACGAACTCGTTTATCTTGACATTACGGCAAGTAATGAGGGGCGCAAGACTTTTACTGATGTCGTTACCCGTGTGGCAAGGGAGATTTATATACCTTTTACCGTTGGCGGTGGTATCAACGACCTGTCTGATGTGGAAAGGTTGCTCTATGCCGGGGCGGATAAGGTGAGCGTGAACAGTGCTGCCCTGCGTTCCCCTGACCTGATCAACAAGATTGTAGCCCGTTTTGGTTCTCAGGTGTGCGTGTGTGCCATCGATGCTAAGTTTGATAATGGCAAATGGATTTGTTATGTCAATGGTGGGCGTGTGCCTACCGACAGAGAGCTGTTTGAGTGGGCGAGTGAGGCTGCAGACCGTGGTGCAGGGGAGATTTTGTTTACGAGTATGAACCACGATGGCACTAAGGATGGTTATGCTAACGAGGCTTTGGCGCACTTGTTTGATGACCTTAACATTCCTGTGATAGCAAGTGGGGGAGCGGGAAAGCCAGAGCATTTCCGCGATGCTTTCAAAATAGGCAAGGCGGATGCAGCATTGGCGGCCAGCGTATTCCATTTCGGTGAGATAAAGATAAAAGAATTGAAACGATACCTTTATGGCGAGGGTATCAATGTCAGGCTGATCTAAGAGGTTTCTGACGGTTTCATATTAAAACATAGTTTGTATGGAGATTGATTTTGAGAAGATGAAAGGTCTTGTTCCTGCTATAATCCAAGACGCCAAGACTTTGAAAGTCTTGATGTTGGGATTTATGAACAAGGAGGCATACGACAAGACGGTGGAGACGAAAAGGGTTACATTTTATAGCCGCAGTCGCAAGTGTCTGTGGACGAAAGGTGAGACATCGGGAAATTTCCTTGATGTGGTAAGTATTATGAACGACTGCGACAACGACACGTTGCTTATAAAGGTCAACCCCTGCGGTCCTACCTGTCATAAGGGAACTGACACCTGTTGGGGTGAGGACAACAAGCGCAACCCGTTGCTGTTCCTTTCCGAATTGCAGGATTTCATCGAGAAACGCCATGAGGAGATGCCTGAAGGCTCTTACACCACCAGTCTTTTCAAGGATGGATTGAACCGCATGGCACAGAAAGTGGGTGAGGAGGCTTTGGAGGCTGTTATAGAGGCTGTCAACGGTACGGATGACAGATTAGTTTATGAGGTCTCCGATATGTTCTATCATCTTATAGTTTTGCTTACAAGCAAAAACATTAGGATAGAGAAGGTTGCAGAGGAGTTGACAGAGCGTCACGATCCCAATTGGCATAAGCATTAAAATAAATAGTTTGGCTATGTATATAGAATATAAAGGCGTGAGTATCTATCAGGATGATGTCTGTGTGTTGAAAGATGTTGACTTCAGCTTGAATGAGGGTGATTTCATATATATCATCGGTGCTGTCGGCT
>JAJPZD010000144.1 GCA_021204605.1 Prevotella sp. | reverse complement strand
ATTCAACTGACAAAATTACACAAATTTCTCCAAACACTGACAAATTTACTGAAAATTCAAACTTTGTTAACTAATATTGAAAGTGCATCGTGGCAAATTTAAAAAATTATTGTGTGATTCTTTTCAAATATAATATTTTATATTTACTTTTGCATTTGTAAAAATTTTAATAGACTAAAAAAAATAATTATGGATAAATTTTTCATGTGGTGTGGTATAATAGTTATTGGAGGTTTAGTCCAGTATTATTGTTGGGAGCATCTTGGATATATAAGTACTCTTACCATTTTAATCGGAATGCTTATAGGGGCAATATGCGGATTCGCTATTGGTGCACTTGTTGAATGGTTATCCAACAAACACTGAAAAAGACTGATAAGTAACGAATAATACCCCATCTGTCAGATTACGAAATTTTAATCATTTTGGTAAGGCAAGCCGCATTAGTAAGATAATATGACGCATTAATTATAGACTATATGTTATCCAAATAGTTTATCAACTGGTTGACAGTTATGGCACCTTCCATAGGATTGTCCTCAAACACCATATAATAGTGGTAGCCTGGTCCGGCGAGGTCAGCCCATTTGTTGCCGAGCCAGATTTTGTTTCTTGTGTCCTCGTTTTTCAGGTGTCCGCCCTTAGTCTCCACTATTACTGTGTGGCGGCTCTTTGTCCGCACGATAAAGTCAGGGTAATGGTTTATGAAGCCGTTAATGCAGAACTCCTTTCTCTCTTGGTTGCGGTGCCAAAAGAGTACACTGTTTCTGTCGGCAATGGCGGAAATCACTTTGTTCTCGAAATTGTTTCCGCTTTCTTCAGCCACATACAAGCCTTTGTCGATTGACTTCAACTCCTTTTTTGTGATAGTTACTTTTTCAAGTAATTTATATTTAGGTCGTACCTCAATCCGCCCTGTATTTATCCATTCCACGAACTTGTTTTTCCTGTGTTTCTCCAAAAGGCTGTTGATTTTCAGCAATATTATGTCCTTAGCCTCTCCAATGTGGTCGAAGAAATAAAGCAGTCTGTTCTCATCCAATTGTTGTATTGTTTTCAGGACATACTGCCTTATATGTGTTTCCGCCACACAGTTCAGACTTTTGCCCGTCAATCTTGCAATGTTTGCCGATAGTTGTTCCCTCTGTTTGTCTGTCGGTTGACTGACGAACTGCCGTCTGAACTCTTCCAGCCCTTTTGCATTATAACTCATCTTTGGCACATAGTCATCCCCGCTTTTCTGCAGGTCGATCAATGCTGATTGCGCATTATACACGGTGAAGTCAACATTAGAATCTTGCGACAGCAGGTCGAAACCATCAGACAGCATTTCAGGATTCAGACGTTCCATACTGTCATCATCGAACATATTTTTCTGAACCGCTTTCTTCATGAATACAGGCAATATCAGTTGCTTGGCTTCTTCGGCATAGTCGTCTTGCATCGGGTATGTATATGTGCTCATATCAGGTATGGTGTTTGTTTCATCCGTCGTTTCATCCATTTGAAGTTTGTATTCCTCGCCCATCTTCCTCGCCTCGTTTTCCACCTCATCCACATCCACGTTTTCCTGCTCGTCTATTCTGTCCTTTATGTCATTTCTCTCTTCCTCTGTGAGACTAAAAACATCAGGCTGCTCTGGCGAGTCAGTGGAAGGAGTTACTCTATCGGGTGTTTTGTCAAAGAGGTTGGTCTGACCATCGGGTTCTCGGGAAGGGGTTTCCGTTTGGCTGTTTGTTTGTGTGATAGTATCTTTGGAGTCAGGCTCATCAATATCACGGAAATCTTTTCTGCTGTAACCTAACCTGACCATCGAGTTGACAATTTTCTCAACTGTTTGCGTGAAGTCGGCGGAATTAGTGAACACATACGACATATTTAGAAGTTCGTCAGCGTGTTGTGTAGTGTAAGGCTGTCGTAAAATTCTTCCTAATATCTGTTCCACTTCCACCGAAGATGTGCGGTTGGCAAGAGTGGCAAGAATGTAGGCGAATGGGCAGTCCCATCCTTCTTGCAGTGCGTTCACGGTGATTATGTAGCGCACGGGACATTCGTCGCTCAAAAGGTCAATGCCTTTCAGCTCGTCTTTCTCTGCTGTCTTTATTTTTATCTGTTCTTCTGGTATTCCGATATCCACTAATTCATTCTTTATCTTGTCGAAAGTTATATTGTAGTCGGATAATTTCGGTTGTGCCTGGAACAATACTATCGGGCGGATGTACCTGCCACCGTTTTGCTCCGTCTCCTGAGCGTGCTGCTCCAAACTTCTGCGCATCAGTATCGCATTCTTGATCACATCGGCGGCAGAGCGTTTGTTCACCACCAATACCGGCAGTTTCACCATATTTTCCCTTTTAAGAGACATGGCATCCACGAAAGAAATCACGTTGTTGTTCTCTTTCGGTGTGGCTGTTAGTTCTAATATGAATCGAGGGGAGAGGTTGTTGAGCATGTCCACTCGCAAGTCCGCACCAAATCTGTGGCACTCGTCAACAATCACGAGAGGGTTCTGCTGCGCTATCACCTGTATCAACGCTGTCTTATCAGCACCCTCAATCATCGCTTTCGGGTGGGTATAATAGTTTGCGTGTTCCATCAGATTGCCGTTTTCCCGGTAGGCGCGCGGCTTCATCTGCTCCTGCGACTTGGCAGACTTCGTTTTCTTCCCCATCTCGACAAACGACTGCACGCTAAGTACGAATATCGTAAGGTTTTCCTTCATATTCGCAGGACTGATACCCAGAGCCGCCAAAGCCGCCTCCTTGTCAACCACCACCACGTGATGGGCGAAAAGCGAGTCTATTTTCTGTCTGTAAGGATGGCGCGGGTCTTGCAGGTTTCGTAGAGTCTGTTTCAGTATGGTGTCGCTCGGCACAAACCAGGCAACTACCTTGTTCTCATACATTCCAGCCTGTAAGTTGCCGAAAATGGTTTTCAATGCGTTGCACGCCATGAATGTCTTTCCTCCTGCCGTCGGCACTTTCAGTGTCATACGAGGCACCCCTTTCACACTGTCAACGTATGGACGCACATATTTGCTGCCAAAAAGTCTGATATCCACACCTCTTTGGCGCCAGTAGTCGGCATATATTTCAGAAAGACTTTTGCCGCCTTTGTTCAGCAATTCCACGTATTCCTCAAGGTCGTGGAGTGCCTGTTTTTGATATTTTTTCAGTTCCATACGGTCAGAATTTGTTTATGTCGCGTGGTATCTTCTTAAACTCAATGCCCATTTTAGCAAGTTGCTCACCGTTCATCGTGCAGATGTCGGCATATACTACATAGTGCTCTGCTTTTTGCGGTCCGATTATTGAGAGCGTGTCTTGTGATAGGGTGGTAAGACTGTTACGCTCATAGTAGAAAAAGTAGCCTGTTCCATCGAGGTAGTCAAGCAGATAAGGGAAATCGTTGCTGCGCTCTCTGTCGAGTGGCTTGTGCGTTTCGGAGTAGTAGATATACTGCCGCAGTTTCTCCTCATCGACAGCAGGGCTCAGTTCTCCCTCGTCAGAGAAGATAGGCTGCCCCAGTTCGTAAAAGTCAAACTCTCCACCAAGTCCTTCAATCCTGTTTGTGTGGGTGCCTATAACTTTCAGCTCCCCATCCTCTACTGTCATTTTCAGGGTGTCATACTTGCCACGGTTTGATTTTACCACACTGTCTGCCTCTGCCAGTATTGTCTGCGCTTTGCGCAAATTAGATATGGTGATTTTTTTCTTGTACAGTTCCACTTTGACATTTCCTTTGAATGTGTAGCCTCTCATCACCCTGCGCATCCTCTCTGCTGTTGTTGTCTCTGCATAGTCCATAAGCTCCACAAGAATGAATTTTCTCCTTCCTCCATCCTTGCTGTTTGCCAATAGTGTGGCATGCCCTGTTGTGCCGCTACCGGCACAACTGTCAAGCACTATACTGTCTTCCTTTGTGGCGATCTTTAGTATGCGTTCCAATAACCTCGTCGGCTTTGGGGTCTCA